>CAZCVH010000027.1:0-14933 GCA_964502115.1 uncultured Geminicoccaceae bacterium | reverse complement strand
GGTGCCGCCGGCCGCGAGCCCGATCGCCGCGCGGCCGGCGACGCAGGCGGCGCGCAGCGCACCGGCCACGTCGAGCCCGTTCTCGAAGCCCCGGCCGGCGTTCAACAGGCGCAGCAGGCGCAGCTCGCGGAGCGCGTCGTCGTCCTCGTCGAGCGCACAGCCGTCGAGGCCGAGCGCGACCTCGACCCCGGCCGCGCGCATCGCCGCCACCGGCGCGACGCCCGCGGCGAGGTGGAGGTTGGAGGACGGATTGACGACGACGCGAACCCCGCGCTCGGCGAGGAGCGCCAGCTCGTCGGCCCGAGCCCAGACGGCATGAGCCACCGTCAGCCGCGGCGACAACAGGCCGAGGCGGTCGAGATGGGCGACGATCCCGTCCGCGAAGGTCGCATCCGCCCAGTCGCGCTGCGGCTTGGTCTCCAGGAGATGCATGTGCACGCGCCGCCCCGTAGTGGCGGAGGCCGCGGCGATCCCTTCGAGCAGCGCATCGGAGCACCACTGCACGCCGTTGGGGCCGTACTGCACGTCGAAGCCCGGCCCGGCGAGCGCGTCGGCGATCTCCTCGACGCGGGCGAGCTGGTCGGCGACGGACGGCGCCGGCGCGAGCCAGGCGCGGCGCACCGCCTCGGCGGTCTCGCCGGAAAGCGCGGCCAAGAGCGGCGCGTGATCGCCCAGCACGAGCGGATGGCGGTCGCGCATGCCGAGCGCGAAGGCGACCGGCAGTCCCAGGCTTGCCGCCGCCCGGGCGACGGCGCGGGCTTCGTCGAGGGGCGACCCGGCACCGGCGGGGCGGACCAGATGGACCATGGCGCCCGCGGCCCCGCCCGCGAGCGCCCGGCCGAGCGCGGCGGTCGCGGCGAGCTCGGGATCGACCGGCGCCATCGCCGCGAGGCGCGGCAACCACAGTTCGAGGGGCTTCAAGGCCGCGCCGAAGGACGTCGGCGACAACGGCCGGGCGTGGTCGTGGGCGTCGATCGGCGCCGGCAACGCCAAAAGCCGCCGCCCGCAAGGCGCGCCCGCCGGCCGCACGGCGGTGACGCGGCCACCCTCCAGCTCGATCGCGCAGGGCCCGGACGGGACGTAGTCCGGGCCCACGAGCGCATCGGCGACGGTGAGCGTGCGCGGGCTCACCGCCAGGCTCAGAGCTTGCGCTCGGCGAGCGGCGGCAGGAAGGAGGCGTCGAAGACGACCTCGGGCGCCGGTGTCGCCGGCAGGTCGTAGAGCTCGGCGATGACGTCGGCGGAGCGCGCGAGGCGATCCATCTCGACCGCGCCGACGCCGTTCGCCATCGTCTCGTCGGAGCGGATGAGCTCGTCGAGCGCGAACTGGAGCCGCTCGACCTCGAGCTCGACGTCGATCAGCGGCTCGACCTCGGCGAGGCGCGCCACCGCGGCTTCGGGATCGGCGATGACGTCCTGCACGGCGCGGTTGATCGCGCGCACCAGCCCGGCGACGGCCTCGGGGTTCTCCTCCAGGAGCTGCGGCGAGACCATGACGCCGTTGGAGTAGATGTCGAGCCCGGCCTCGCCGTAGGGGAACCAGCGGAAGTCCTCGCGCGGGTCGAGGTTCTGGCCGAGGATGTTCATGTAGCTGGTGACGTTGAAGACGAGCGAGGCGTCGACCTGCTCCTGGATGAGCATCTGCTCCTGCAGGTTCGGCTTGACGCTCAGGATCTCGACCGTGGCGGTGTCGATGCCGGCGACGTCGGCGAGCGCGGGGAACAGCCGGGTCGAGGCCGAGCCGGGGGGCGCGCCGACGGTCGCACCTTCGAGGTCGGCGATCTCGGTGATCGGCCCGTCGGCCTTGGCGAGCACCGCGAAGGGCGGCTGGTTGTAGATCTGATAGACCATCACCGGCGCCTCGTCGGGGTTGGTCGCGGCGTTCTGGATGATGGCGTTGATGTCGCCGAAACCGGCGTCGTAGGCGCCCGACATGACGCGGGTGACGGTGGCGGCCGAGCCCTCGCCCTGGTCGATGGTGACGTCGAGGCCCTCCTCGGCGAAGTAGCCCTCTTGCTGCGCCAAGTAATACCAGGCGTGGACGCCCTGCAGCTTCCAGTCGAGGGTGAAGTCGATGCGGGTTTCCTGCGCCAGCGCGGGTGCCGCGGCGAGGCCGAGCGCCAGCGCGCCCATCAAGGTTCGGTGCACGGGAGGTCCTCCGGATTGAAGCGGGGGTGGGGCGGCGCCGCAGCTACATCGCGGTGCCCTTGCGCATCGCCCAGCCGGCGACGCGGTACTCGATGAAGGCGAAGATGGCGTAGAGCGTGATCCCCATCGCCGCCAGCACGGTCAGTCCCGCGAAGACGAGGGGAACGTCGAACATCGACGAGGCGATCATCATCATGTTGCCGACACCGCGGTTCGACGCCACCGTCTCGGCGACGACCGAGCCGACGAAGGAAAGCGTGATCGCCACTTTGAGCGACGCGAAGAAGTAGGGCATCGAGCGGGGCAGCCCGACGTTCCAGAGGATGTCGAGCTTGGTCGCCTTCATCGAGCGCATGACGTCCTCGAGCTCGGGCTCGACCGTGGCGATGCCGGTGGCGACGTTCACCACGATCGGGAAGATGCAGATGATCATCGCGGTGAGGATCGCCGGCACCGTGCCGGCGCCGAACCAGAGGACGAAGATCGGCACCACCGCCACCTTCGGGACCGACGAGATCCCGACCAGGAGCGGATAGGCGGTGTCGTAGGCGAGCTTGGAGGAGCCGATCAAAACGCCGAGCGAAAGCCCGATGACCACGCCGCCGGAGAAGCCGACGAGCGTCGTCATCAGCGTCTGCTGCGCGTGCGGCCAGATCGCTGGCGCCCTCTCCCACAGCGTGGCGAACACCTGCGTGGGCCGCGGCAGGATGAGATCGGAGATCCCGAAGAGGACGCAGGCCGCTTCCCAGAAGACGAAGACGCCGAGGATCAGCGCGGCGGAGGCGAACTTGCGCTGGACCCTGCTCATGCAGCCTCCCGTCCGGTTTCGTTAGGGTAACCGCCGAAGATGCGGCGGCGCAGGTCTTGCACGAGCGCGACGAATTGGGGCTCGAAGGTCATGTCGACGTGGCGCGGACGGGTGAACGAGACCTTTCGGTCTTCGACGATGCGGCCCGGTCGCGGGCTCATCACGCAGATCCGATCGGCGAGGAACGCCGCTTCGCGGAGATCGTGGGTCACCAGGAGGACCGTGGTGCGGCCGTCCATCCACAGGCCCTGGAGCGTGCCCCAGAGCTCCTCGCGGGTGAACTGATCGAGCGCGCCGAAGGGCTCGTCGAGCAACAGGACGTCGGGCTCGTGGACGAGCGCGCGGCAGAGATTGGCGCGCTGCATCATCCCGCCGGAGAGCTGGAAGGGATAGCGCTCGGCGAAGCCGTCGAGACCGACGCGGGCCAACAGGGCGTCGACGCGCTCTTTGAAGCTCTTGTGCCGCTCGCGGCGGTACTGCTGGCGGAAGGGGGGCACGATCTTGAGCGGCAGCATGACGTTGTCGCGGATCGTGAGCCAGGGCAGCAGGGTCGAGGCCTGAAAGGCCATGCCGACCCGAAGCGGCTCCGCACCCAGTTCGCGCCCGGCCCAGAGGATGTGACCGGTCGTCGGCGCCAACAGCTCGCTCGCGAGCTTCAGCAAGGTGGATTTGCCGCAGCCCGAGGGGCCGACCAGGGCGACGAAGTCGCCGTCGGCGATGGCGAGATCGGTGGGCGCGAGCGCCTCCGTCGCCTCCTTGCCTTCACCGTAGCGCACGCTCACCTGCTCGAAGCGCAAGAGCTCGTCGCTGTGCGGGACGTTCGTCATCGCGTGGCCTCCGTGACGGCGGCGAGGGTCTGATCGACGTGGCGCGGCGCCGGCGCGGGCATGCGCTGGATGTCGCCGACCTGCCGGCCGTGGCCCGCCGTGCCGGCGACGAGCGTGCGGTCGCGCTGGACGAAGCGGCCGCGCACCAGCGTGTGGACCGGCGCTCCCACCGTCGCCGTGCCCGCGAAGGGCGTGACCTTGCCGCGGGAGTGCAGCGCTTCGGCGCGCACGGTCTCGCGGCGGTCGAGGGCGACGACGGCGATGTCGGCGTGCGCGCCCGCCGCGATCCGGCCCTTCGTGGGCCAGAGCCCGAAGGCCTTGGCCGGCGCCTCGGCGGCGAGGCGGACATAGTGCCCGAGCGCGAGCCGGCCGGCCGCCACCTGGGTCAGCATCAACGGCATCTGGGTCTCGACGCCGGCAAAACCGCAGGCGGCCTGCCAGATGACGTCCTTCGTCTTTTCCTCGGGCTGATGCGGGGCGTGGTCGGTGGCGATCATGTCGACCACGCCCGTCGCCAGCGCCCGCCAGATCGCCTCGCCGTCCGCCGCGTCGCGCACGGGCGGATTGACCCGGATCAGCGAGCCGAGGCGCTCGTAGTCCGCCGTGCTCAACAACAGATAGCATGGGCAGGTCTCGCCGGTGACGTCGACGCCGCGGGCCTTGGCGTCGGCCAGCGGGCCGAGCTCGACGGCGGAGGAGATGTGCAGCACGTGGATGCGCGCGCCGGTCCATTCCGCGAGCACGGCGGCGCGGGCGACCGCCTCGGCGGCGACGACCGCGGGCCGGGCGGCGATGTGGGCGAGCGGGTCGCCGCGCCCCGCCGCCTCCAGCCGCGCCTGGCGGTGGGCCATGATCGACGCCGTCTCCGCGTGCAGCGAAATCCGCAGGCCGCTCGGGGCCAGGATCTCGAAGCCTTCCAGCATGGCGCCGGTCGAGGGCGACGGCAGATTGCCGAAGGTGTTGCCCATGAAGCACTTGAAGGCGTTGGCGCCGGCGGCGACGAGGCCCTCGAGCTCGCCCAGATTGTCCTCGGCCAACAGGCCGTAGAGGCCGAAATCGACGCGGGCCTTGCGCGCCGCGTCCTGCTTGGCGCGGAGCTCCGCGGCCGAACGGGTCGGCGGGTTGGTGTTGGGCATCTCGAAGACGGTGGTGACCCCGCCCATCGCCGCCGCGGCCGTGCCGGTGTCCCAGTCTTCTTTACGGGTGTAGCCCGGCTCGCGGAAATGGACGTGGACGTCGATCGCGCCGGGCAGGAGGTGCAGGCCCGCGACGTCGACCACCTCGCGCGCGGGGGGCATCGCCTCGGGCGCGCCGACCGCGACGACGTGATCGCCCTCGATCGCGACGTCGGCGCGATCGCGCGCCGCACCGCTCACGACCGTGCCGCCGGTGAGGACGAGATCGACCGGGCCGCTCACAGCGCCGCCCACCCGCCGTCCACCGCCAGGTCGACGCCGCTGATCTGCCGCGCCCGCTCGGAGGCGAGGAAGAGGGTGGCGTCGGCCACGTCCTCGGCGGTGCTGATGCGCGCGAGCGCGTAGTCGGCGGCGTGGCGTTCGACCGCCGCCTGCTCGCTGATGCCGAGCCGTTCGGCCATGTCGGGGATGACCTTCTCGCGAAAGCGCGGGCCGTCGACCATGCCGGGCGCCACGCAGTTGACGTTGATGTCGAAGGCGCCGAGCTCGAGCGCGAAGCTTTTGGTCACGCCGCGCAGGCCCCATTTCGACGCCGAGTAGGCGAGCCGGCCGGCCCGACCGCGCAGGCCGAAGGTGCCGCCGACGTTGACGATCTTGCCGTAGCGCCGCGCCATCATCGTGGGCGCGACCGCGCGGATCATGTTGAACGGCCCGCGCATGTTGAGATGGACGATGTCGTCGAACTCCTCGGCGGTGGTCTCCGCCCCGGTCTTGCCGATCGGCCCCGAGCCGCCCGCGATGTTGACCAGCACGTCGATTCGCTCGTCGTACGCCGCGCGGATATCCGCGACCGTCCGCCGGCACGCCGCCTCGCTGGTGACGTCACAGGCGAAGCCTTCGACCCGCACGCCGCGACCCGCCACCTCCTCGGCCACCGCCGCGATGGCGTCGAGATCGCGGCCGACGAGGGCGAGATCGGCGCCCTCGTCGGCGAAGGCGCGCGTGATCGCCGCTCCCATTCCCTTGGCGGGCCCCGTCAGCACGGCGACCCGCCCCTTCAGTCCCAGATCCACCGGCTCGCCTCAGAGCAGCGCGGTGAGCCGCTCGTCGGCGGGCGGCAGGAACTCGGCCGTGAAGACCTCCGCCGGCGCCGGCGTGCGTGCGAGATCGAAGGCGTCGACGACGATGTCGATGGCGCGGGTGAAGCGCTCCTCGTCGATGTTGCCGAGCCCGACCTCGGCGAGCTCGGGATGGCCCATCTCGTCGCGGATGGTGGCCAACAGGCGCTCCTTCTCGATCGCGGCGTCGATCAAGGGCTCGCGCGCGGTGACGGCGTCGATCGCGGCGTCGAGGTCGGCGAGCGTGTCGGCGACGCCCTGGTTGATGCCGGCGCAGAGCGCCCGCATCGCGTCGGGCTGTTCCTCGGCGAGCTGCTTGGAGACGATGATGCCGTTGGAGTAGAGGTCCATGCCGTAGTCGCCGTAGCGGATGAAACGGATCTCCTCATCCGGGTTCATCCCTGAGAGCTTGGCCGAGAACCGGATCGTGTTGACGTAGCCGAACACACCGTCGACCTGCCCGCTCCGCAGCATCTGCTCGCGCAAATTCGGCTTGAAGTTCGTCATCTCGATCCCGGAGGTGTCGATCCCGGCGATCTTGGTGAAGGCCGGCCAGAGCTTGAGCGCACCGTCGTTGGCCGCACCGCCGAGGAGCTTGCCCTCGAGATCCTTGGCGGTGTGGATGTCGCTGTTTTGGCGGACGGCGACGGTGAAGGGCGGCTGGTTGTACATCTGAAAGATGCCGATCGGCGCCTCGTCGGGCTTGTCGGCGGCGAGGCGGATCAGCGCGTTGATGTCGCCGAAGCCGATGTCGTAGGCGCCACCCGCGACCTGGCCGACCGCGGCGCCCGAGCCGTTGCCCTGATCCATCGTGATCTCGAGCCCGGCGTCGGCGAAGTAGCCCTTGTCCTGGGCCAGGAAGAACCACGCCTGCGGGCCCTGGTAGCGCCAGTTCAAGATCATATCGAGCGAGCTGGCGGCGCGCGCGCCGCGGCCGACGCCGAAGGCGCCGACCGCACCGGCGGCGGCGGTCGAGGCGAGCATGGCGCGACGGGACAGACGAAGCTTCATGACGGTTCTCCCGAAGGGGGGACGGCGGTGGCGAGAAGGGGGTCCGCGGCGGCGAGGATGTCGGCCGTGCGCGCGGTGAAGCCGTAGAGCTGGCGCACCAGCAGCAGAACCGCCTCGCGCACCGGCGCCGGCGACGGTGTCGCCGAAGCGTCCTCGACGAGGATCGGATCGTAGCCCTCGAAGGCGCCGTCCATCAGCGTGGCGAAGACGCAGCGGTCGATGTTGATGCCGGCGTAGAAGACGGTGGTCACGTCGCGCCGGCGCAGGACCTGGTCGAGCCGCGTATCCTTGAAGCCCGACAGCCGCGTCTTCGCGACGACGAGGTCGCTCGACGCGACCTCCAGGCCGGCGACCGGCGCGCTGCCCCACTCGCCGGCGACCAGGATGCGCCCCGTCCGGTGCGGCTGTGGCTCGCCGTACGAGGGTCGCGCGCCGCAGTCGCCGGCCTTGTCGAGGACGTTGGCCGGCAGATCCGCGCGATCGGCCGCCACCCCCCAGTTCACGAAGACGACGGGCGCGTCGAGGCGGCGAAACGCCGAGGTCAGGCGGTTGATGGCGTCGACGGGGGCGGTGAGCGGCGCCGGATCCACCCCGCGCAGCGCAGGAAACCAGCCCTGCGGGTGGCAGAAGTCGTTCTGCATGTCGACGACGACGACCGCGCTGCGGGCGAGGTCGACCTCGATCGGCTGCGGCGCGGCGGCGAAGCGCAGCGGGCGCGGCGCGATCCGCGGGCGGACGAGGCTCACCGCATCCGCCCGCGCCGTCCAGCGATCGCGATGCGGCGGCGGGGCGTCGAGGCCGGCCGTGGCGGCGGCGTTCACCGATCGGGTCCTCCGTGCGAGTTCGCGAAGCGGACGCTAAGGGCTTTCGAGTGAACCCGTCGTCTGCTCTTTTTCATCCGTTGTGGTGCCGAAAACGCACCGGTCATGGAGAGTGGAGGCGATGCGCCATCTGACCTCGTTTCGGCTGATCGACGCCGTCGCCCGGGCGGGCTCGATCCGCAAGGCGGCCGAGCGCACGAACCTGACACCCTCCGCCTTGAACCGTCGCGTTCAGGCCTTCGAGGAGGAACTCGGGGTGACCATCTTCGAGCGCCTGCCGCGCGGCGTGCGGCTCAACACCGCCGGCGAGATCGTCATCCAGCACGCCCGCGCCCAGCTGGCCGACATGGACCGGGTGCGCTCGCAGATCGCCGATCTCTCGGGCATGCGCCGCGGCCACGTCGCCATCGCCTGCAGCCAGGCCCTCACCACCGCGTTCCTGCCCGAGCGGATCGCCGCCTATCGCGCCGACTACCCCGCCGTGACCTTCGACGTGCAGGTGCGCGACCGGCTGGCCACCGAGGAGGCGCTGTTGGACTTCTCCGCCGACGTCGCCCTCGTCTTCGAGCCGACGGCCTCGCCGGACTTCCACACGCTGATGAGCGTGCGCCAGCAGCTGCACGCGGTGATGGCCAAGGACCATCCCCTCGCCGAGCGCGCGGTGCTGCGGCTGCGCGAGTGCTTTCGCTGGCCCCTCGCCCTGCCGGCGCCGATGTTCGGCGGCCGCAAGATGCTGGAGGAGGCGGTGGCGCGAACCTCGTTGGAGATGCGGCCGACGCTCGAATCCAACTCCTTCGTCTTCTTGAAGGAGCACGTGCTGGCCGAGCCGGCGATCACCTTTCAGATCCCGATCGGCGTGCCGGAGGCGGAGGCCGGCACCCGGCTCGCGAGCCGGCCGATCGACGAGCGCGACGTCCCCGCCGGGCTGCTGTTGATGGGACAGCGCCGCGGCCGCTCGCTGCCGGTCGCGGCGGCCCGCTTCGTCGACCAGCTGGCGCGGGCCTTCGCGGCGCGCTTCGAATGCGCCTGAGCGCGCGCTGCCCGACGATCCGCACGTGCCGCGACGGCCCCATCGGCCCGCCCGACGCCGACGTGCGCGGCGCCGACGCGCTCGCGCCGGCTCACGACGATCTCGTTCACCCGATCGTCCGCCGGGCTCGAGACCTCCAGCGCGGCGTCGCCGCTCTTCTCCGCGACATCGAGGCGGTCGCGGCCCGGAGCGCGGCCGGCCGCCTCGTCACCCGATGCGGGCTCGGCCGCCGGGCGGTTTACGTTGTCCGCGCCCGCCGCGACCGATAGCGTCGGAGCGTTGAAGCGGCGGAGCGACGATGCACGACTACGTCTTTCACGACATCGCCTTTTTGCTGGTGATCGCGGCGGCCGTCGGGCTCGTCGGCACCACGCTGCGGCAGCCGGTGGTGGTGAGCTTCATCGTCGTCGGCATCGCCGCCTCGGCGATGTTCGAGAGCGCGCCGGCGACGGTGGCGCAGATCACCTTCCTCGCCGAGCTCGGCATCGCCGTGTTGCTGTTTTTGGTGGGCCTCACCCTCGATTGGCGGCTGGTGCGCCAGCTCGGCCCGGTGGCGGTCGCCACGGGCCTGGGCCAAGTCGGCTTCACCGCCGGCATCGGCTTCGTCTTGGGCCTCGCCCTCGGCCTCGACCTGGTGACGAGCCTCTACGTCGCGGTGGCGCTGACCTTCTCCTCGACGATCATCATCGTGAAGCTGTTGAGCGACAAGCGCGAGCTCGAGACGCTGCACGGCCGCATCGCCCTCGGCTTTTTGATCGTCCAGGACATCGTCGTCGTCGTCGCCATGGTGGTGCTCTCGACCCTGGGCGTCGGTGCCGCCGGCGAGGGCCGCGATCTCCTCACCATCGTCGCCGGCCTGATCGGGCTCGTGCTCGGGCTCTCGGCCTTCGTGCGCTGGCTGGCGGAGCCGTTGACCGCGCGCTTCGCCCGCACGCCCGAGCTCCTCGTCATCTTCGCCATCGGCTGGGCCGCGGCCGCCGCCGCGCTGGGCGATCTCGTCGGCATCGGCAAGGAGCTCGGCGGCCTCGCCGCCGGCGTGTCGCTCGGCTCGACCACCTACCGCGACATGATCTCGGCGCGGCTCTCCGCCCTCAGGGACTTCCTCCTGCTCTTTTTCTTTCTCTACATCGGCACCACGCTCGATTTCTCGACCCTGGGCCAGGACACCGGGCGCGCGGTCGTCTTCTCGCTGTTCGTGCTGATCGGCAACCCGCTCATCGTCATCTTGATCATGGCGGCGATGGGCTACCGTGTGCGCACCGGCTTTCTCTGCGGGCTGACGGTCGCGCAGATCTCGGAGTTCTCGCTGATCTTCATGGCCATGGGCCTCGCACTCGGCCATGTCGACGAGGCGGCGGTGGGCCTCGTGACACTGGTGGGCCTCGTGACCATCGCCGTTTCGGTCTACATGATCACCTACTCGCACGAGCTCTACACCTGGATGAAGCCGGCGCTCGGCATGTTCGATCTCGGCCGTCGCCGGAAGGTCGACGACGACGAGGGCCGGCCGCCCGCGGTCGACGTCATCGTCTTCGGGCTCGGCCGCGTCGGCATGCGCCTCTGCGACCAGCTCCAGGAAGCCGGCTACACCGTGCTCGGGGTCGATCTCGACCCGACCGTCGTGCGCGAGGCCCGCCTCGCCGGCTATCGCGTCCGTTACGGCGACGTCAACGAGCACGCCTTTTGGGATCAGCTGCCGCTGGGATCGACGCGTTGGCTCGTCCTCGCCGTTCCCCTCGGCACGCTCGGGCTGACCGACACCGACCCGGGTCACGGCCTGCTCGCGGCGATCCGCGCCCACGGCTATCACGGCCGCACCGCGCTGATCGCGCGCGAGCCCGAGCAGGGCCGCGCGCTGGAGCAGGCCGGCATCGATCTCGTGCTCTATCCCTTCGACGACGCGGCGACGAGCGCCGCCCGCCGCATGGTGGCGCTCGACGACCGCCGCGGCGCCGAGCCCACGGACAGCGCCCGCACCGAGGCGCCGGCATGATCCGCTGCATCCTCGCCGCGACCGACTTCTCCGAACGCTCCGCGGCGGCGCTCGCCCGTGCCGCGAGCCTCGCGCGGCTCGCCGAGGCGCGGCTGGTGCTGCTGCACGTCGTCGACGAGGACGCCCCCGCCGACATCGTCCGTCAGCGCGTGGCCGTCGCCGAGACGGGCCTCGCCGCCGAGCGCGACCGTCTCGAAGGCGTCGCCGCCGAGACGCGCGTCGTCACGGGCGATCCGTTCGCGGCGATCGCCGCCACCGCCGCCGAGCTCGCCGCCGATCTCGTCGTCGCGGGCGATCACCGCCGCTCGCTTCTGCGGGCGCTCTTCTTGGACACCACGGTGGAGCGGCTGGTGCGCGTCGCCGCGTTGCCGGTGCTGATCGCGCGCGGTCCGGCCACCACCGCCTACCTCCACGCGCTGGTGGGCGTCGAGGCCGAGCCCGCCGCCGCGGTCGTGGCCATGCTGCGGCGCTTCGGCGCGGCCGCGCCCGCGCATGTGAGCCTTCTGCACGCCTTCGATCCGGTGGCCTCGGGGAAGATGGCCTATGCGGGCGTCGCCGACGACACCATCGCGGCCTACGAGGCGGAGGTCGCGGCCGCGCTGCGGCGCCGGCTCGAAGACGTCGTCGCGGCGGCGGGACCGGCCCTCGCCGAGATCGTCGTCGTGGCCGGCGAGCCGGTCACGGAGCTGGAAGACGCCGCGGCCCGGCTCGACGTCGACCTCGTGGTCACGGCGACCCACGCCCGCCGCGGCGTGGGCCGCCTCGTCCTCGGCAGCGTCACCTCGCGGCTGCTCCGCGAGAGCGACCGCGACCTTTTGATCGTCCCGCCGACGCTCTTCGAGCGCGCCGCCGGCGAGAGCGAGGGCGCGTGACCCTCACCGTGCGCCGACGGTGGGGTGTCGCCGGGCGGGCGGCGCCGGGCCGACCGGGCGCGGGCGAGAGAGCCGTGGCCGCGAGCAGGGTCTTCACGGCGCACCTCCCTCGGTCGTGTCGGCGCGAGACGCCGCCGCTGCGCCCGCAGGGACCCGCCGGCGGCGGCCACCGACGGCCCTGATCACCGCCTTTTCCACCTCGAGAACGGCGAAGAGCGCGACGCCCGCGGCGAGGATCTCGGCCCCGTGGACGAAGTCGACCGGTCGCGTGTCGAAAAGGACGCTCATGAACGGCGCGTAGGTGAAGACGAGCTGCAGCGCGGCCACGCTGCCGACGGCAACCAGGACCTGGCGCGTGCCCTTGAGGCCGGTGAGGCTGAGCGACGGCGAGCGTAGGTAGCGGACGCTGAAGAGATAGAAGATCTCCATGACGACGAGGGTGTTGACCGCATAGGTCCGCGCCTCCTCGACCGTCGCCCCGTGCATGCTGGTCCAGGCGAAGAGGCCGAAGACACCGGCGACGAACAGCGCCGAGACGAAGGCGATCCGCCACAAGAGGAAGGGCTGGAGCAGGGCCTCGTCGCCGCCTCGCGGCGGGCGCGCCATGATGTCGGTCTCGGCCGGCTCGAAGGCGAGCGCCAGCGCCAGGCCCACCGAGCTCACCATGTTGACCCAGAGGATCTGCAACGGCGTGATCGGCAGCGTGAAGCCCAAGAGCACCGCGGTGACGATGGCGAAGGCTTCGCCGCCGTTGACCGGCAAGAGGAAGACGATGGCCTTTTTGAGATTGTCGTAGACGGTGCGGCCTTCGCGGACCGCGGCCGCGAGCGAGGCGAAGTTGTCGTCGGCGAGCACGACCTCGGCGGCCTCGCGCGCGGCGGCGCTGCCGTTGCGGCCCATGGCGATGCCGACGTCGGCGCGCTTGAGCGCCGGAGCGTCGTTGACGCCGTCGCCGGTCATGGCCACCACCGCGCGCTCGGCCTGCAGCGCCTCGACCAGGCGCAGCTTGTGCGCCGGGCTCGTCCGGGCGAAGACGTCGACCTCGCCCGCCCGCGCGATCAACGCCGCGTCGTCGAGCGCGTCGATGTCGCGTCCGGTCAGCACCTCGTCGGCGTTGACCAGGCCCAGCCGGCGGGCGATCGCCTTGGCGGTACCGGCGTGGTCGCCGGTGATCATCTTGACGCGGATGCCGGCCGCCCGGCAGTCGGCGACCGCGCGGATCGCCTCCTCGCGCGGCGGGTCGATGAGGCCGACGAGCCCCAACAGGACGAGACCCGCCTCGACGTCGGCGAAGTCGAGCTCGACGGGCGCGCCGGGCGCCGGCTTGCGGGCGAGCGCCAGGACGCGCTGGCCGTCGCTGGCGAGCCGCTCGACCTCCGCCTGCCAGTGCTCGAGGTCCAAAGGCGCGTCGCCTTCGGCGAGCGCTTGGCGGTGGCACATCTCGAGGACGCGCTCGGGCGCGCCTTTGAGCAGCACGACGGCCTCGCCGGTGTGGTCGTGGTGCAGCGTCGCCATGAAGCGGTGCTGCGAATCGAACGGGATGAGGTCGACCCGCGGCCAGTTCAGGGTCTCCGCCTCGGCGTCGACGCCGCCCTTGCGCCCGAGCGTCAACAGCGCGCCCTCCATCGGATCGCCCTCGATCCGCCACTCGCCGTCGCTCTCGGCGAGCGCCGAATCGTTGCAGATCGCCCCGGCGCGCAGCAGCTCGCGCAAGAGCGGATGGTCGTCGGCGAACACCTCGACGCCGTCGCGGGTGAAACCGCCGCGGGGCGCGTAGCCGACGCCGCCGACCGCGAAGCGGCCCGCCGCCGTCGCGACGGTGCGGACGGTCATCTCGTTGCGGGTGAGCGTGCCGGTCTTGTCGGAGCAGATGGTCGAGACCGAGCCCAGCGTCTCGACCGCGGGCAGCCGCCGGATGATGGCGTTGCGGCCGGCCATCCGCTGCACCCCGATGGCGAGCGTGATGGTGAGGATGGCCGGCAGGCCCTCGGGGATCGCCGCGACCGCGAGACCGACGCCGACCATGAACATCTCGACGACGGCGTAGTCGGCGAGCACGACGCCGAAGGCGAAGACGACGGCGACGAGCGCCAGGATCGCCAGCGTCAGCCACCGGGCGAAGACGTCCATCTGCCGCAACAGCGGGGTCGTGAGCGGCTCGACCTCTTCGAGCATGGTGCTGACGCGACCGAGTTCGGTGTCGGCGGCCGTGGCGACGACCACGCCGACGCCCTGTCCCGCCGCCACCGTCGTCCCCGCATAGGCCATCGCCGTCCGATCGCCGAGCGGAACGTCCGCCGCGACCGCCGCCGTGCCCTTGTCGACCGGCACCGATTCGCCGGTGAGCGCGGCCTCTTCGGCGCGCAGCCCCTTCGCCCGCAACAGCCTCAGATCGGCGGGAACCCGGTCGCCGGGTTCGAGCAGGACGACGTCGCCGGGGACGAGGTCGGCCGCCGGCAGCCGCGCGCGCCGGCCGTCGCGCAGCACGCTCGCCATCGGCGCCAGCATGCCGCGGATGGCCTCGAGCGCCTTTTCGGCCTTGCCCTCCTGGACGAAGCCGATCGCCGCGTTGACCACCACCACGGCGAGGATGACGGCGGCGTCGATCCCGTGGCCCAGGGCCAAGGTCACCGCCGCGGCGCCGATCAGGACGTAGATCAGGAGATTGGCGAACTGCGCCAGCAGACGACGGAGCGGGCCGCGCGGCTCGTGCCCGGCGAGCCGATTGGGCCCGTAGGTCGCCAATCGCGCCTCGGCCTCGTCGGCGCTCAGGCCGTCGCGCCGGCCGCTCGTCCGCGCGAGCGCGTCGTCGGCAGAAAGGGTGTGCCACCGCACCTCGCGACCGTCGTCGTGATCCGTCGCGAGCGGCCGATCCGGCGCGTCCTGCAACTCGAGCCTCCTGGCGCTGCGGCACCGCCCGCTCCCCCGACGCGGGCGCCGAAGCGGAAGATTACAGGTGCGTGCCCCGGCGCGGAAACGAAACCGGACGTCGTCGCGGCCGCGGATCCCGCCTCGGAGCGGGTGCGGGCGCCCCGTCCTCGGTGGGGTCCGCTTGTCCGGAGGTCGCGCCGCCCGGGGAGCCCGCCGACGGCGGAGCGTAAGAGTAAGCCGCCTCAGGGCCCGCCACGGCGCGCGGCGCAGTCCCGGCCGCGGTCGCGGCCGGTGCCCCG
>CAZCVH010000026.1:0-15122 GCA_964502115.1 uncultured Geminicoccaceae bacterium | reverse complement strand
GTCCCCTTCGTCGCCGAGGACGGTGTCGTCGCCCGCACCCAGCCGCACTGGATCGCGGCGGCGCCGGCGCTCGCCGGCCTCGCCGACGCCGCTGCGGCCGAGGGGCTCGCGCTCTGGCTCGAGATGGTCGTCCCCTTCGTCGCCGAGGACGGTGTCGTCGCCCGCACCCAGCCGCACTGGATCGAGCGCGACGCCCACGGCGCCCCGCGGCAGGGCGGCGGTGTCGGCGGGCTCGCGCTCGCTCTGCAAGCCGGCGACGGGGCTCAGCTCGAACATGTCGCGGCGCGCGGTCGGACCTACCTCGGCGCCGGCGTCGCCGGTCTGCGCTTCACCGCCGCCCATCACGTCCCCGCCGCCTTCTGGCGCGTGGTCTTGGCGCAGCTGCGGGCGGCGTTCCCCGACCGCTGGTTCGTCGCCGACGTCCTCGGCGCGCCGGCGCAAACGCTCGCCGACTTGGCGGGCGTCGGCTTCGACGGCGTGCTCGACAGCTCGCGCTGGTGGAACTTCCACGACGCGTGGTTTCTCGAGCAGCACGGCGCGCTGCGCGCCATCGGCGTGCCCTTCGCCTTTCCCGAGCACGACGGCGAGCCCCGCCGCGCCGCCCAGCTCGCGGGCGTCGCGCCGCAACGGGTCGCGGCCACGCTGGAGGCGGCCTATCTCAAGGCGGTCGCCCTCGGCACCGGCCTCTTCATGCCGATGGGCTTCGAGTACGGCTGCCGCCGGCCGCTCGACCCGGCCGGCAGCAGCCCGGCCGATTGGGAGGCGGAGACCGCCGCGCCGCCGGTCGATCTGAGGGCGTCGATCGCCGCCGCCAACGCGCTCAACGAGCGCCATCCGGCGTTGCGGGTGCCGGGCGAGCTCCGGCGCGTCAACGCACCGAACGCGCGGGTGGCGGCGCTGGCGCGGCTGTCGCATCCGTCGCCGGCGCGGGCCGAGGAGGCTTTCTTCATCGCCGCCAACCCCGAGCCCGGCCAGAGCGACGGCCTCGAACCGCGCGGCCTCTTGACCGCCGCCGGCGGCCGCTTCGAGACGCTCGAGGAGATCCGCCTCGACGGTGCCGGTGCGACGATCGACCCGACCCGTCCGCTCACCCTCGAGCCGGGCGCGTTGCGGCTGTTGGCGAGTCGGCCGGTGAAGCCCAAGGCGGCGCGCACGGAGCGCAGCGCCTCGGCGGAAAAGCGCGTCCTGCAGGGGGCGGCGCAGCGCGTCGTCATCGAGAAGGTGAGCCCGGAGCTCGACGGCGGCCGCTTTGCGGTGAAGCGGGTCGTCGGCGACCTGTTGGAGGTCGAGGCCGACATCTTCATGGACGGCCACGATCAGCTCGCCGCCGCGCTCCTGGTCCGCCCGGCCGACGCGCGTCGGTGGCGGTCGGAGGCGATGCGACCGCTCGGCAACGACCGCTGGGCGGGCGAATTTCCGCTCACCCGCAACGGTCGCTGGAAGTTCACGCTGGAGGCGTGGCGCGACGCCTTCGCCTCCTGGCGCGTCGAGGTCACCAAAAAGAACGACGCCGCCGTGCCGATCACGCTCGAGCTGGAGGAGGGCCGCCGCTTGGTCGAGCGCACCGCCGCCGGCGCCGAGGGCGCGACCAAGGCGGCGTTGGAGGCGCTCGCCGGCGAACTGCGCGGGCGTGAGGACGATGCCGGCTTTCAACTCGCGCGGCTGTTCGCGGACGAGACCGCCGAGCTGATGCGCGTCGCCGATCTCAAGGAGAACCTGACGCGCTACGAGCGCGAGCTCGAGGTCGTGGTCGACCGCACCGTCGCGGCCTTCGCCGCCTGGTACGAGCTGTTTCCCCGCTCGCAGAGCGACGACCCGTACCGTCACGGCACCTTCGACGACGTCGTCGCCAAGCTGGCCTATGTCCGCGACATGGGCTTCGACGTGCTGTACTTCCCGCCCATCCATCCGATCGGGCGGACCAACCGCAAGGGCCGCAACAACAGTCTGACCCCGACGCCGGACGATCCGGGCTCGCCTTACGCCATCGGCGGCGAGGAGGGCGGCCACGACGCCATCCATCCCGAGCTCGGCAGCTTCGACGACTTCCACCGCCTGGTGGAGGCGGCGCACGACCACGGCCTCGAGCTCGCGCTCGACTTCGCGATCCAGTGCTCGCCGGATCACCCCTGGCTGAAGGAGCATCCGGACTGGTTCGATTGGCGGCCCGACGGTTCGCTCAAGTACGCCGAGAACCCGCCCAAGAAATACGAGGACATCACCACCGTCGACTTCTATCGTGAGGGGGCGCTGCCCGGGCTGTGGCTGGCGCTGAAGGACGTCGTGACCTTCTGGGTCGACCACGGCGTCAAGATCTTCCGGGTCGACAATCCGCACACCAAGCCGCTGCCGTTTTGGGAGTGGCTCATCGCCGACGTCCAGGCCAAGCACCCCGACGTCGTCTTTCTCTCGGAGGCCTTCACCCGGCCCAAGATGATGCAGCGGCTGGCGAAGATCGGCTTCACCCAGTCCTACAGCTATTTCACTTGGCGGGAGACCAAGGACGAGCTGCAGGCTTATCTGAGCGAGCTGACGCGCGAGGAACCGCGCGAGCACATGCGCCCCAACTTCTTCGTCAACACGCCGGACATCAACCCGCACTACCTGCAGACGAGCGGGCGCGCCGGCTTTCAGGTGCGCGCCGTCCTGGCGGCGACGCTGTCGACGCTGTGGGGCGTTTATTCCGGCTTCGAGCTCTGCGAAGGCACGCCGCTGCCCGGCCGCGAAGAGTACCTCGACAGCGAGAAGTACGAGATCAAGGCGTGGGACTGGGACCGCCCGGGTCACATCCGCGGCGACATTCGCCTCTTGAACGGCGTGCGACGCGACAACCCGGCGCTATGGTCGTTCACGAACCTCGAGTTTCACCACGCGTGGAACGACCATGTCATGGTCTACTCGAAGATGACCGCCGCCCGCGACAACGCCGTGCTCGTCGCCGTCAACCTCGACCCGCACCACGCCCAGGGGGCCGCGATCGAGGTGCCGCTGTGGCATTTCGGCCTCGCCGATCACGGCTCGATCGAGGTCGAGGACCTGGTCACCGGGGGGCGGTTCACCTGGACCGGCAAGGTTCAGCACGTCTGGCTCGATCCGGCGTATCGCCCCTATCAGCTGTGGCGCCTCGTCCCGCCCGGCCTCGCCGCCTCCTCGCCCTTCGTCGCCGCCCGCTGAGATGCCCGATCCGCTCTGGTACAAAGACGCCATCATCTACCAGACGCACGTCAAAGCGTTCTTCGACGCGAACAACGACGGCGTCGGCGATTTCGACGGCCTGATCGAAAAGCTCGACTACATCGCCGATCTCGGCGTCGACACGCTCTGGTTGTTGCCGTTCTATCCGTCGCCGCTGAAGGACGACGGCTACGACATCCAGGACTACCGCAGCGTGCATCCGGCCTACGGCACCCGGGCCGACGTCCGCCGGCTGGTGCGCGAGGCCAAAAAGCGCGGTCTGCGGCTCATCTTCGAGCTCGTCATCAACCACACCTCGGATCAGCACCCGTGGTTCCAGCGCGCCCGCCACGCCAAGCCCGGCACCGCGCGCCGCGACTACTACGTCTGGTCCGACACCGATCAGAAGTACCAGGATACCCGCATCATCTTTCTCGACACCGAGAAGAGCAACTGGACCTGGGACCCCGCCGCCCAAGCCTATTTCTGGCACCGGTTCTACAGTCACCAACCCGACTTGAACTTCGATAACCCGGCGGTGTTGCGCGAGGTCTTGGCGGTGCTGCACCACTGGCTGAAATTGGGGGTGGACGGCCTGCGCCTCGACGCCATTCCGTACCTGATCGAGCGCGAAGGCACCAACTGCGAGAACCTGCCGGAGACCCACGAGGTCCTCAAGCGCATCCGCGCCGAACTCGACGCCCACTACGACGACAAGATGCTGTTGGCCGAGGCCAATCAATGGCCGGAGGACACCCACCTCTATTTCGGCGAGGGCGACGAGTGCCACATGTCGTTCCACTTTCCGCTGATGCCGCGGATGTATCTGGCCCTGGCGCAGGAGGATCGCGCCCCGATCACCGACATCCTGCGCCAGACACCGGAAATCCCCGAAGGCTGTCAGTGGGCGGTGTTTTTGCGCAACCACGACGAGCTGACGCTCGAGATGGTCACCGACCACGAACGCCATTTTTTGTGGAGCACCTACGCCAGCGACCGCCGGATGCGGATCAATCTCGGCATCCGGCGTCGGCTGGCGCCGCTGATGGAGAACGATCGGCGCAAGATCGAGCTGATGAACTCGCTGTTGTTCTCGATGCCGGGTACCCCCGTCGTCTACTACGGCGACGAGATCGGCATGGGCGACAACATCTATCTCGGCGACCGCGACGGCGTGCGCACGCCGATGCAGTGGTCGCCCGACCGCAACGCCGGCTTCAGCCGCGCCAACCCCCAGGAACTCTACCTGCCGACGATCATGGATCCGGTCTACGGTTTCGAGACGGTCAACGTCGAAGCCCAGGCCCGGTCGTCGTCGTCGCTGTTGAACTGGATGAAGCGGCTGATCTCGGTGCGTCGCGCCCACAAGACCTTCGGGCGGGGCTCGCTCGAGTTCATCTACCCGGGCAACCGTAAGATCTTCGCCTACAGCCGGGCGCATCTGGGCGAGGTCATCCTGTGCGTGGTGAACCTGTCGCGCCACGCCGAGCCGGTCGAGCTCGATCTGGCGGCCTATGCCGGGCGCGTGCCGGTGGAGCTGTTGGGGCGCACGCCGTTTCCGCCCATCGGCGAGTTGCCGTATCTGCTGACGCTGCCAGCCTACGGCTTCTACTGGTTCCTGTTGGCGGAGGAGGCCGAAGTGCCGAGCTGGCATCAGACCATTCCCGAGCCGTTGCCGGACTTCGTCACCGTGGTCATGCGCGACGGCTGGTCGGCGCTCGACGATGCCACCAACCGGCGCTCGCTGGAGCGGCAGGCGCTGGTGCCGTTCGCCCGCAACCAGCGCTGGTTCGCCGCCAAGGACGCCGCGATCGCCCGCATCGGCATGGGGCCCACCGCGGTGCTGCGCGAGGGTGCCGACGGGCTCTGCCTGCAGATCCTCGAGGTCGAGCTCGCCGACGGCAGCGCGCATCGCTACGTCCTGCCCTTGGCCGTGGCCTGGGGCGAGGAGAACGTCCACACCGGCTCGATGCTGCTGCCGTTCACCCTCGCCAAGGCGCGGCGCGGCTCGCGCATCGGCGCGCTCTACGACGCCACCGCCGGCGAGCGCTTCGCCCATCTCCTGCTCGACGACATGCGCGCCGAACGCCGGATCGAGGGCCCGCACGGCGCGCTCCTCTTCCGCGCCGGCGCCAAGCTGGCCGAGCTGCCGGAACCGCCCGAGCCGGTCGTGCGTCGGCTCGGCGTCGAGCAGTCCAACACCTCGATGACGATCGGCCGTGACGTCATCGTCAAGCTCTACCGCCGCCTGCAATCCGGGGTGCATCCGGAGGTCGAGGTCGGGCGCTTTCTGACCGACGTCGGCGGCTTCGCGAACACGCCGCCGCTCTTGGGCTCGCTCGAATGGCTCGACGAGGCGGGCGAGCCGACCGCGATCGCCGCCGCCTTCGGCTTCGTGCTCAACCAGGGCGACGGCTGGAGCTACACCATCGGCTTCCTCGAGCGCGAGTTCGAGCCGCTGGTGCTGGCCGCGGCGGCGAGCGAGGAGGAGAGGACCGCCGTCACCACCGAGAGCGCCGTCTTCGCGCTCTTCAACGATTTCGCCCGCCGGCTCGGGACCCGCACCGCGGACCTGCACCGCGCCTTCGCGGTCGCGACCGACGATCCCGCCTTCGCCGCCGAACCGATCACCGCGGCCGACCTCGCCGCGTGGGTCGACGGCGTCCGGCGCCAGGCCGACGCCGCCTACCGCGCGATCGCCCAGGTCCAAGCCGATCTCGACGAGGTGAGCGCGGGTCTGGCCGCGTCGGTGCTGGATCGCCGCGACGCACTCGCCGCCCGTCTCGACGCGGTGCGCGCGCTCGCCCCGAGCGCGCGCAAGACCCGGCTGCACGGCGACTACCACCTGGGCCAGGTGCTGGTGAGCAAGGACGACGTCTACATCCTCGACTTCGAGGGCGAGCCGGCGCGCCCGCTCGCCGAGCGCCGCGCCAAGATGTCGGTGCACAAGGACGTCGCCGGCATGCTGCGCTCGTTCGACTACGCCGCGGAGACGGTGGGGGCGCGCCTGATCGGTGATCGCGGCCACGCCGACGCCGTCGTCGGTCCCTTGATGGCGCGCTGGCGTGCGGCGACCTCGGAGGCGTTCCTCGACGCCTACCGCCTGCGCATGGCCGACTGCGGCTCGCTGCCGGCGGACGCCGTGGAGGATCGGCTGCTGCTCGATCTGTTCTTGTTGGAGAAGGCGTTCTACGAGATCAGCTACGAGGCGGCGAACCGCCCGTCCTGGCTCGGAATACCGCTCCGGGGTGTGGCGGCACTCCTGCCGTCCGCCAACGACCAAGCGAACTGAGGACACCATGGCGACCAGGATGGCGACAAGCGCGCGCGTCGACCCCGACATCGTTCGAACCGTGGTCGAGGGCCGCCACGGCGACCCCTTCGCCGTGCTCGGTCTGCATCAGGGACAGCTGCGCACCTTCCAGCCGGACGCCCGCGAGGTCCACGTGCTCGACGCCGGCGGCCGGCGGCTCGCGGCGCTGGAGCGCACCGAGGCCACCGGCTTCTTCGAGGGCGCCGTCGCCAAGCTCAAGTCCGGCGACGCCTACCGGCTCGAGGTCGACGGCCGCGTCGTCGACGACCCCTACCGCTTCGCGCCGCTCCTGGGCGAGGTCGACGTCTATCTCCTCGCCGAGGGTCGCCACCGCCGGCTCTACGAGAAGCTCGGCGCCCATCCTTACGAGGTCGACGGCGTCCAGGGCGTCAGTTTCGCGGTCTGGGCGCCCAACGCCACCCGCTGCTCGGTCATCGGCGACTTCAACCAATGGGACGGCCGGCGCCATCCGATGCGCAAGCGTGTCGAGTGCGGCGTCTGGGAGCTGTTCGTTCCCGGCGTCGAGGTCGGCGCCCTCTACAAGTACGAGCTCTTGGGCCCCGAGGGCGAGCTCCTGCCGCTCAAGGCCGACCCGGTCGCGTTCCGGGCCCAGCATCCGCCGGAGACCGCGAGCGTGGTGGCGGGGCTGGTCGATCACCCGTGGAGCGACGGCGCCTGGATGGCCGAGCGTGAGCACCGCCAGCGCCCGGACGCGCCGGTGAGCGTCTACGAGGTCCATCTCGGCTCCTGGCAGCGCATCGGCACCGGCGCGGGCCGCTATCTCTCCTACCAGGAGCTCGCCGACAAGCTGGTGTCCTACGTCGCCGACATGGGCTTCACCCACATCGAGCTCCTGCCGGTCAGCGAGTACCCGTTCGACGGCTCGTGGGGCTACCAGCCCACCGGGCTCTACGCCCCGACCATCCGCCACGGCACCGCCGAGGAGTTCGCCGCCTTCGTCGACGCCTGCCATCAGGCCGGGATCGGCGTCATCATCGACTGGGTGCCGGCCCATTTCCCCAGCGACGCCCACGGCCTCGCCTATTTCGACGGTACCGCCCTCTACGAGCATCAGGATCCGCGCAAGGGCTTCCATCACGATTGGAACACCCTGATCTACAATTACGGCCGCAGCGAGGTCGACAATTTCCTCTTGGCCAACGCGCTGTACTGGCTCGACCGCTTCCACATCGACGGTCTGCGGGTCGACGCGGTGGCGTCGATGCTCTATCTCAACTATTCACGCGAGGAAGGGGAGTGGATCCCCAACCAATATGGCGGCAACGAGAACCTCGAAGCCATCGCCTTCCTGCGCCACATGAACGAGCTGGTCTACGGCGAGCACTCGGGCGCGATGACGTTGGCGGAAGAGTCGACCGCCTGGCCGGCGGTGTCGCGCCCGACCTATCTCGGCGGCCTCGGCTTCGGCTTCAAGTGGAACATGGGGTGGATGCACGACACCTTGCATTACTTCGGGCTCGAGCCCGTGCACCGCAAGTTCCACCAGAACGATCTGACCTTCGGGCTGCTCTACGCCTTTTCGGAGAACTTCGTGCTGCCGCTGAGCCACGACGAGGTGGTGCACGGCAAGGGCTCGCTGCTGGCGCGCATGCCCGGCGACACCTGGCAGAAGTTCGCCAACCTGCGCGCCTATTACGGCTTCATGTGGACCCATCCCGGCAAGAAGCTGTTGTTCATGGGCAGCGAATTCGCCCAGGGGCGCGAGTGGACCCACGAGTACAGCCTGGACTGGCACCTCTTGGAGATCGACGAGCACCGCGGGGTGCAGCGGCTGGTCAAGGACCTCAACCACCTCTACCGGGCGACGCCGGCGCTGTACGCCCACGACAGCGAGGTCGACGGCTTCGAGTGGATCGACGCCAGCGACAGCGAGCAGAGCGTGGTGACCTATCTCCGGCGCGCGCCGGGCGGTGGCCTCGCGGTCGTCGCCTGCAACCTCACGCCGGTGCCGCGCCACGGCTACCGCGTCGGCGTGCCGGTGCCGGGCGGCTTCGCGGAGCGGCTCAACACCGACGACCCGGCCTATGGCGGAAGCGGCGTCGTCAACGGCACCATCGAGGCCGAGGAGGTGAGCTGGCACGGGCGACCCTACAGCCTGTCGCTGACGCTGCCGCCGCTCTCGACCGTGATCTTCATCCCGCAATGAGGCGTGGTCGTCTGCGCGCCGGAGGGCCGCCGTGACGCGGTCGGGCCCGCGCGTCTGGTCGGGCAAGCCCCATCCGCTCGGCGTCACCTTCGACGGCCGGGGCGTCAACGTCGCGCTCTTCTCCGCGCACGCCGAGCGGGTGGAGTTCTGCCTGTTCGAGCCGACCGGCCAGCGCGAGATCGAGCGGATCGAGCTGCCCGAATACACCGACGAGGTCTTCCACGGCTATCTGCCGGACCTGGTCCCGGGTCAGCTCTACGGCTTTCGCGTCCACGGCCCCTACCAGCCCGAGGCCGGTCACCGCTTCAACCCGGCCAAGCTCTTGATCGACCCCTACGCCAAGCTGCTGTCGGGGCCGTTTCGCTGGTCGAACGCCTATTTCGGCTACCGCGTCGGGAGCCCGCGCGAGGACCTCTCGATCGACCGCCGCGACACCGCCCGCTCGATGCCGAAGGGCGTGGTGATCGACGACGCCTTTCAGTGGGGTGTCGAACGCCGCCCGGAGCGGCGCTGGGAGGAGACGGTGATCTACGAGGCCCATGTCCGCGGCCTCACCGAGCGCCACCCGGAGCTGCCCCACGCGCTCCGCGGCACCTATGCCGGGCTCGGACATCCGGCGGTCGTCGAGCATCTCAAGGATCTCGGCGTCACCGCCCTCGAACTCCTGCCGGTCCACGCCATCGCCGACGAGCGTCCGCTGTTGCAGCGCGGGCTCACCAACTACTGGGGCTACAGCTCGCTCGGCTACTTCGCGCCGGAGCTGCGCTACGCCCGCGACCGCGATTCCGTCCGCGAGTTCAAGACGATGGTGGCGCGCCTGCACGAGGCCGGCATCGAGGTCATCCTCGACGTCGTCTACAATCACACCGGTGAGGGCAACCAGCTCGGCCCGACCTTGTGTTTTCGCGGCATCGACAACGCCAGCTACTACAAGCTCGTCAAGGATCAGCCGCGCTATTATTACGACGTTTCGGGCTGCGGCAACACGCTCGATCTGACGCATCCGCGCGTGCTCCAGTTCGTCATGGACTCGCTGCGGTACTGGGTCGAGGTCATGCACGTCGACGGCTTCCGCTTCGACCTCGCCACCGCGCTCGCCCGCGAGGAGGACGGCTTCGACGCCGGTTCGGGCTTTCTCGACGCGGTGCGCCAGGATCCGGTGCTGGCCAAGGCCAAGCTGATCGCCGAGCCCTGGGACGTCGGGCCCGGCGGCTACCGCGTCGGCGGCTTCGGGCCGAGCTGGGCGGAGTGGAACGACCGTTTTCGCGACACCGTGCGGGCCTTCTGGCGCGGCGACGAGCGCCTCACGCCCGAGTTCGCCACCCGCTTTCTCGGTTCCACCGACATCTTCGAGCGCCGCGGCCGCCGCCCCTGGGCCAGCCTCAACTTCGTGACCGCCCACGACGGCTTCACGCTGCACGATCTGGTCAGCTACTCGCGCAAGCACAACCACGCCAACGGCGAGGACAACCGCGACGGCCACGGCCACAACCTGTCGTGGAACTGCGGCCACGAGGGGCCGACCCAGAGCCCGGCCATCCAGGCGCTGCGTCAGCGTCAGAAGCGCAACATGCTGGCGACGCTGTTGCTGGCGCAGGGCACGCCGATGCTGCTCGCCGGCGACGAGCTCGGCAACTCGCAGAGCGGCAACAACAACGCCTACTGCCAGGACAACGAGATCGCCTGGCTGCCCTGGCCGGAGCTCGACGCCGACGACCGCGCGCTGATCCGCTTCACCGCCCGCGTGATGCAACTTAGGCGTGAGCACCCGATCTTCCGCCGGCTCCGCTTCCTGCACGGGCGCGAGCGTTCGCCCGGGGGCGTGCGCGACGTCACCTGGCTCAACGACGACGGCGCGCCGATGCAGGAGAGCGACTGGCTCGACCCGCACCGGCGCACCCTCGCCGTCATGCTCTGCGGCGCCGCCGCCCCGCCGGCGGTGGCCGACACCGAAGCCGAGGGCGTGGGCGAGACCTTCTTGGTGCTCTTCAACGCGGCGAGCGAGGAGTATCTGATCCGCCTGCCGGCGGTGCCGGGGGTGATGTCGTGGCGGCGCATGCTGGACACCGTCGACCCCGATCTCGGCCCCGGTGGCGCCGCCATCGGCGCCGATGCGAGCTACCGGCTGGCGGCGCGCAGCCTGGCGGTGTTGATGGCCACGGCCGAGGCCGCGCCCGACCACGACGTCGTCGAGACCAGCCGCCACGCCATGCCGTTCGGCGCGGAGCCGTTGCGTCGCGGCGGCGTGCGGTTTCGGCTGTGGGTACCCGACCGCGGCGCGGTCGATCTGGTGCTGGGCACCGGTGCCGAGGCCGCGGTGCTGGCGATGGAGGCCCGCGGCGCCGGCTGGTTCGAGCTCTGGAGCGAGGCCGCCGCGCCCGGCGTCGCCTACGCGTTTCGCCTCGACGGCGACGTCACCGTCCCCGATCCGGCCTCGCGCGGGCAGGCGCAGGACGTGCTCGGTCCGTCGTTGGTGGTCGACGCCGCGGCCTATCGCTGGCGCGAGAGCGTCTGGCGCGGGCGGCCGTGGCACGAGGCCGTGATCCTCGAGGTGCATGTCGGCACCGCCACCCCCGAGGGCACCTTCGACGCCCTCAAGGCCAAGCTGCCGCAATGGGCCGAACTCGGCATCACCGCGCTGGAGCTGATGCCGGTCGCCGCCTTCGCCGGCACGCGCAATTGGGGCTACGACACCGTGCTGCCGTTCGCGCCGGCGCCGCCCTACGGCACGCCCGACCAGCTCAAGGCCTTCGTCGACGAGGCCCACCGCCACGGGCTCATGGTCTTCCTCGACGTGGTCTACACCCATTGGGGCCCCGCCGGCGACGGCCCGCCGCCGTTCGCGCGGCCGTTCTTCCGCGACGACGTCGCCACGCCGTGGGGGCCGGCGATCGACTACCGGCGTCGGCCGGTGCGCGACTTCATCGTCCACGACGCGCTGTTCTGGATCGAGGAATACCGCCTCGACGGCCTGCGCCTCGACGGCGCGCGCGCCATCGTCGACGAGGAGACCCCCGACATCGTCGACGAGCTCGCCGCCGCGGTGGCCGAGCGCTTCGGCGGGCACCGCTACGTCCATCTGATGATCGAGAGCGCGCCGTCCGACGCCGCCCGGCTCGACGGGGCCTATCGGGCACGCTGGAACGTCGAGCTGAGCCAGGCGCTGCACACCGCGCTCACCGGCGACGAGGATCCCGACGACGCGCGCTTGGCCGTCGACCCGATCGACCATGTCGGCCGCGGGTTGGCCGAGGGCTGGGCCATCGGCGACGACGGCGAGCTGGAGGCGCTCACCGGCGGCGCGCCGGGCACGGCGCTGCCGCCGACGCGCTTCATCGCCTATCTCCAGAACCACGCCCGCATCGGCGCCCGCTCCGCCGGCGCGCGGCTGACCACCAAGCTCGCCGCCGAGGTTCTCGCCGCCGGCCAGGCCGTGGTCCTGCTGGCGCCGCAGATCCCGCTGTTGTTCATGGGCGAGGAATGGGGGGCGACGACGCCCTTTCACTACTTCACCGACTTCGGCGGCGCGCTCGGTCAGTCGGTCAAGCGGGAGCGGCGTCGGGAGTTCGAGAGCTTTCAAGACGTCGACGCGCGGACGATGCCGGACCCCGAGGCGGAGACCACTTTCGCGCGCTCGCGCCTGGACTGGCAGGAGGCCGAGACCCCCGAGGCGCGCGGCCGCCGTGCCGTCGTCGGCGAGCTGCTGGCGCTCAGGGCGCGGCGCATCCAGCCGCTGTTGGAAGACGCGCCGGGCGGGCGCGGGCGCTTCGCGCGCATCGGCGCCTACGGCTTGGAAGTGCGCTGGGAGCTCGCCGGCCTGCGCGAACTCGTGCTCCTGGCTCAGCTCGGTCCCGAGGCCGGGCGCGGTTTCTCGCCGCCCGAGGGCGAGGCGCTGTGGCTCTCGACCCCGCACCTTCAACGCGAACTTGGTCAGGGCCGGCTGCCGCCCTGGTCGGTCGCCTGGTTCCTCACGGAGGCCCCGAACCCATGACCTCGTTGCACGCCCTCGCCGAGGCCCACGGCGTGGCCACCGTGTGGCACGACATCGCCGGGGTGCGCCACGACGTCCCCGACACCACCCTCGAAGCGGTGCTGCGGGGGCTGGGGGTCGATCCGAGCGCGTCGCGGCCGGTGACGGCGGTGCCGCCGCCGGCCTTGGGCGAGCCCTGGCGGCCGCTGGCGCTCGCCGAGCTCACCCCCGGCGGCCGCTACACCGTCGAGCTGGAGAACGGTGCGGTCATCGCCGGTACGGCGCAGCCGGCCGCGAGCGGCGGCGCGCTCGCCGGCGGCCTGCCGATGGGGCTGCACCGGCTACGCCACGACGGCGGCCAGCGCCATCTGCTGATCGCGCCGCCGCGTTGCCTGACGCCGCAGGAACTCGGGGTCGAGCGCGCCTTCGGGGTGAGCGCGCAGCTCTACAGCCTCAAGAGCCGGCGACCGAGCGTGATCGGCGATTTCGGCGACCTCGAGGTGGCGGTCGAGCTCGCCGCCCACGAGGGCGCGGACCTCTTCGGCCTGAGCCCGTTGCACGCCCTCTTCATGGCCGATCCGGCGGCGCGGAGCCCGTACTCGCCGTCGCACCGGGCCTTCGTGAACCCGCTCTACCTCGACGTCGAGGCGGCGGCGCGCAAGCTCGGCCTGGCGGCGCCGACGCCGGCGCGCGCCGGCGAGACGCTGCTCGACTATCCGGAGCTGGCGCGCGACAAACGCGCCGAGCTGGAGGCGCTCTTTCGCGACTTCCAGGCCGATGGTGACGACTTCGACTTCCGGCGCTTTCGCGCCGAGGGCGGGCTCAGCCTGGAGCGGCACTGCCGCTTCGAGGCGCTGCACGAGGCCGCGCTCGACCGCGATCCCGAGGCCTGGCCGTTTTGGCTGTGGCCGCGGGGCTGGGAGGACGCCGACAGCGCCGAGGTCGCGGCCTTCGCCGAGCGCCACGGCGAGCGCGTCGCCTTCTTCGCCTTCCTGCAGTGGCTCTGCGACCGCCAGCTCGCCGACGCCCAGGCGACCGCCCGCCACCACGGCATGCGGCTCGGGCTCTACCGCGACCTGGCGGTGGGCGTGAACCCGGCGGGCTCGATGGCTTGGTCGTTCAAGGGGCTCGCCGTCCCCGGTCTGGCGATCGGGGCACCGCCGGACCCGCTCGGCCCGGAGGGTCAGAACTGGGGCCTCGCCCCCTTCGCGCCGACCCGGCTCGCCGAGCTGGGCTACCGCCCGCTCCTGGACGACCTGGAAGCCAACGCGCGCCACGCCGGCGCGCTGCGGATCGACCACGTCCTCGGCTTCGCCCGGCAGTTCTGGATTCCCGACAACGCACCGGCGTCGGACGGCACCTATGTCGGCTTTCCCTTCGACGTCATGGCGCGGCTGTGCGCGCTGGTCTCGCACCGCCATCGCTGCGTGGTCATCGGCGAGGATCTCGGCACCGTGCCCGACGGGTTCCGCGAACGCCTGCACGAAGCGGGCATGCTCTCCTGTCGGGTGCTCTGGTTCGAGCGCGACGACGAGCGTTTCCGCCGGCCCGACGAGTACCCCTACGCCGCGCTGGCCTCGGTCTCGACGCACGACCTGCCGACGGTGAAGGGGTTCATGGCGGGCAAGGACGTCGAGTGGCGCGCCGACATCGGCGACCGCGACGCCGCCAGCCGCGCCGAGGCCCAAGCGGCCCGCGGCCGCGACATGACCGCGCTCGAAGGTGCGCTCGCCGAGGCCGGCATGGGCGACGAACCGGTGGCGCTGGCGCTGCACCGTTTCCTGGCGGCGAGCACCGCCGCGCTCGCGCTCGTGCAGATGGAGGATCTCGCCGGCGCGCTCGAGCAGCCCAACCTGCCGGGCACCGTCGACGAGCATCCGAACTGGCGCCGCCGGCTCCCCACCCCGGTCGAGGACGTCTTCGCGAGCCCGTTCGGCCGCGACCTCCTCGCCGCGATGCGCGCCCAGCGCCCGCGCTGAGGCTCAAGACGGGCGTTCGCGTCGCGCCGGCTCGAAGCCGAGACCGCCGCGGGCGGCCAGATCCGCGACGAGCGCGGCGGTGAACTCGGCGCCGAGGCCGTCGCCGCCCGGATCCGGCACGACGATCAGGAGCCCGCCCGGCTGCTCCGGCCAGCTCAGGATCAACCCCTCCAAAAGACGCCCAAAACGGCCGTGGCCGCAGGCGAGGCCGGTGCGCTGGACGACGATGCCGCCCAGCTCGTGGCGGCCGTGGTCCGCGGTCGCCGCCGTGGCCTCGCACTCGGCCCGCAGCGCGGCCGTACCGCGCGCCAGCACGGCGGCGTCCGTCGCCCCGTCCAGCAGCCGGATCGCGCCGTCGCCGAGCACGGTCGCGAGCGCGAAGCGTGCCGGCGCGGCCGCGACCGGCGTGACCGTCGCGCGGTAGCTGGCGGCGGCGAGGTCGAGCCAAGTCTCGAACTGCCCGGCCAGCTCGCCGCGATCGACAGCCGGCTCGGGCGATGCGGCGGCCGCGCCGTCGGC
>CAZCVH010000025.1:0-15362 GCA_964502115.1 uncultured Geminicoccaceae bacterium | reverse complement strand
TTTTCCCAGTTCCCGAACGACCTGCCGGGTAGCCTTGCGACATGGCGCTCGGCGGGATTTTGGTGCATCGGTTGCGTCGCTCGGTCGGCCGTCCGTCAGGGACGTTGCCGCGTCGGCGAACTTCATGCGGGTGTGGGCTCGCCTCGAGATCTTCGTTCCACGATCGCGCCCGCGCCGGTCGAACGTCGTGTAGCCCTTCACCGTCTCGACCGGGTTGGCCACGACGTCGGCCCGCCGCTCGAGCTGGACGTCGATCCCCGACCAGCCCTCCTCGGCGCGATTGCGGCCGTGCACCAGGCCGTTGTAGGTGGCGACGACGTAGAGGAGGCCGACGCCGACGGTGAAGGCCGCCGCGACGGCGAAAGCGATGAGAGCACCCATGGTCGGCCGTCCTCCGCGATGACGACCGCCGATGGCGCGGCCGACGGGGGCTGTCGATCGCGCGGCATTGGACGCCGCCGGCGGCCGGCGTAGAACGGCGGCGCGCAGCGGAGAGCAGCGGTGGCCCTGAGCTACATCAGCACGCGCGGCGAGGCGCCGGCGGTCGGGTTCGAGGAGGTGTTGCTCGCGGGCCTGGCGCCCGACGGCGGCCTCTACGTGCCCGAGCGCTGGCCGCGGCTCGGGCGCGATCTCGTCGGGCTCGACTACGCCGACACCGCCGCCGCCGTGTTGGCGCCGTTCACCGAAGGTACCGTCGACGAGGCCGAACTGCGGGCGATGACCCGCGACGTCTACGCCCGCTTCGATCACCCGGCGACGGCGCCGCTGCGCCAACTCGGCCACGACCGGTGGCTCCTCGAGCTGTTCCACGGGCCCACGCTCGCCTTCAAGGACTTCGCGATGCAGCTCCTCGGCCGTCTCTTCGAGACGGTGCTGGCGCGTCGCGGCGAGCGGGTGACGATCATCGGCGCCACCTCGGGCGACACCGGTGCCGCCGCGGTGGGCGCGCTGGCGGGCCTCGCCAGCGTCGACGTCGCCATCCTGCACCCCGAGGGCCGCATCTCCGAGGTCCAGCGCCGGCAGATGACGAGCTCGACGGCGTCGAACGTCACCAACATCGCGGTTCAGGGCACCTTCGACGACTGCCAGGACTTGGTGAAGGCGATGTTCGCCGACCGGGCGTTCAACGCCGAGATGCGCCTCGCCGGCATCAACTCGATCAACTGGGCGCGCATCGCCGCCCAGGCGGTCTACTACGCCTGGCTCGCCTCTAGGCTGAAGGGGCCGGTCGACGTCGTCGTGCCGACCGGCAATTTCGGCAACGTCTTCGCCGGTCGGGTCGCGCGGGCGATGGGCGTCGAGCTCGGCCGGCTGATCGTCGCCACCAACGTCAACGACATCCTCCCCCGCTTCTTCGCGAGCGGGGGCGTTTACGAGGCCGATCAGGTCGCGGCGACGCTGAGCCCGAGCATGGACATCCAGGTCGCCTCCAACTTCGAGCGCGCGCTGTTCGACGCCGCCGGGCGCGACGCCGCCGCCGTGCGCGGCTGGATGCAGCGCTTCGCGCAGAGCCGCGCGTTCCGTGTCGACGCGGCGACCTTCGCCTGGCTCGATCGGCGCTTCGCCGCGGCGCGCACGGGCGAGGACGCCACCCGCGCGCGCATGCGCCGGGCCTGGGACGAGGGGCTCGGCGCGCTCGACCCGCACACCGCGGTGGGCGTCGACGTGGCCGAGCGGCTCGCGGCGGACCGCCCGATGGTGACGCTCGCCACGGCGCACCCGGCGAAGTTCCCCGCCGCCGCCCGCGCGGCGGGGCTGCCGGAGCCGGCGCTGCCGGCGGCGCTGGCCGATCTCTTCGAGCGCGAGGAGCGCATGGCGACGCTGCCGGCCGAGCTCGACGCCGTGGCGGGCCACATCCGAAGGAGCTTTCGATGACCGAGCTGGATCTCTCCGGTCGGGTCGTGCTGGTCACCGGCGCCAGCCGTGGCTTCGGCCGGGCGGTGGCGACCGCACTGGCGCCCACCGGCGCGCATCTGATCCTCACCGCCCGCACCCAGGGCGCGCTCGAAGAGCTCGACGACGAGATCCGCCGCGCCGGCCACGGCGAGCCGACGCTCGCACCCCTCGATCTCACCGACCAAGACGCGGTGAACGGCCTCGGCGCCGGCATCATGGGCCGCTTTCAGCGCCTCGACGGGCTCGTCCACGCCGCCGGCGCGCTCGGCGTGTTGTCGCCGGTGGCGCACGTCAAGCCGGAGGTGATGGCCGCCGCGCTGGAGCTGCAGGTCGGCGTCACCCAGCGGCTGATCGCCTCACTCGATCTGCCGCTGCGACAGAGCCCGGCCGGCCGCGCCGTCTTCGTCACCTGCGGCCACGGCCGCGACGGCCGCCCCTATTGGGGCGCCTTCGCCGCGCCGCGCGCCGCCGCCGAGGTGTTGGTCGCCGCCTACGCCGCCGAGACCCGCCAGACCGCGCTCGCGGTCACCCTGTTCGACCCCGGCCCGATGGCGACCCGGCTGCGGCGCGACGCCTATCCCGGCGAGGCGCCGGACGCGCGGCCCGAGCCGGCGGTGCTCGCACCCGAGCTGCTGCCGCTGCTGGCGCCGGCGTGGACGCGCAGCGGCGAGCGCATCAGCGCGGCAGGGCGCTGACCCGGTAGAGCGCCCGCAACAGATCCGACATCTCGGCCTCGGCACCGAAGGCCTGGCCGAACAGCGCCTCGACCTCGCCCGAGAGGTAGAGCCGCGACAACCCGCGATCGACGGCGAGGCGGAAGTCGTCGTCACCGCGGGCGAGCGCGAGGGCGTGGGTCTCGACGGTGAACTGGTCCTGCGCCACGACGACGTCGTCGGCGCCGCGCTCGCTGACGAGGAAGTCGAGGATCGCACGGTCGGCGAAATACGCCCCCGCCGAGCCGTCGCTCAACGCCTCGAGGCCGGCGTCGTGGTTCGCCACCGTCAGCACCTCGGCCTCCATGCCGGTGCGCGCCAGCATGTTCATCAGCGCTTGCTCGGTCGTCGTGCCGCCGGTCACGGCGATGGTGCCGCCCGCGAGCTCAGCCATCGAGGTCGCGCCGCCCGCGGGCAGGGCGATGCCCGCGCCGTCGACGAAGGTCGGGATCGAGAAGTCGACCCGCTCGCGCCGGCTCAGCGTCTGGGTCGCGGCGCCGCAGAGCAGGTCGACGCGGCCGTCGGCGACGGCGTCGAAGCGGTCCTGGGCGGTGACCTCGACATGGGCGAGGTCGAGTTGCTCGATCCCGGCGGCGGTGGCGATGTCGCGCGCCATCGCCTCGCACAGCGCCACCGAGTAGCCGATCGCTCGGCCGGTCGTGGCGTCGACGTGGGAGAACGGGATCGCGGTGTCGCGGTGGCCGATGCGGAGCACGCCGTCCTCGGCGATCCGTTCGAGCGTCTGTGCGTGCGCGGCGCCGGCCGCCGCGAGCAGGGCGAGCGCTGCCAGAATGGCGCGGATCGTCATCTTCGGTCCTCCCCGATGGTACGAGTGCCGATCTTGGCACATCGGCCGGCGCGCCGGGAGCCGGCTTGTGCGGTGCCACCGCCGGCGCGTAGGCTTTTCGCCGTCGCGCGGCGGGAGGACGACATGCGCTATCGCCGATTGGGCCGCACCGGGGTGGAGGTCTCCGCCCTTTGCCTCGGCACGATGACCTTCGGCGGCCGCACCTCGGCCGCCGACGCCAAGCGGATCGTCGACCACGCCTTCGATCACGGCGTGAACTTCATCGACACCGCCGACGCCTACAACACCGGCGCCGCCGAGGAGATCGTCGGCGAGGCGCTGACCGCCAACCGCTCGCACTGGATGCTGGCGACCAAGGCCGGCAACGCCATGAGCAACGACCGCAACCAGCGCGGCCTCTCCCGGCGCTGGCTGGTGCAGGCCTGCGAGGCCAGCCTCAAGCGCTTGAAGACCGACCGGATCGACGTCTTCTACCTGCACAAGGAGGACCCGAAGACGCCGCTCGAGGAGACGGTCGAAGCGCTCGCCGATCTGCGCCGCGCCGGCAAGATCTGCTATATCGGCGTCTCCAACTTCCGGGCCTGGCGCATGGCCGAGATATGCCGGCTGTGCGACGCCGCCGGCATCGGCCGGCCCGCCGTCTGCCAGCCCTACTACAACGCCCTCAACCGCCAGCCCGAGATCGAAGTGCTGCCGGCCTGCGCCCATTACGGCATGGGCGTGGTCGCCTACAGCCCGCTCGCCCGCGGCGTCCTCACCGGTAAGTACCTGCAGGGCGCCGACCCCGACGCCGACACCCGCGCCGGCCGTAGCGACACGCGCATGCTGGAGACCGAGTGGCGCGAGGAGAGCCTCGCCATCGCGCAGCGCCTGGTCGAGCACTGCCGGGAGCGGGGCACGACGCTCACCGCCTTCGCGCTCAACTGGCTCTGGGCCAACCGGCTGGTCACCGCCGCCATCGCCGGACCGCGCACGCCGGATCAGTGGCAAGCCTATCTCGCCGCCGTCGACGCCCCTTGGACGGCGGAGGACGAGGCGCTGATCGACCGCCTCGTAGCGCCCGGCCACCCGTCGACGCCCGGCTACAACGACCCCCGCTACCCGATCGAGGGCCGGTTGCCGGGCTGAGCGGCGGCCATCCTCGAGCGCCGCGGCGGCTACGCTCGCGAACGAAACCTGCGAGCCGGCGGTCAGCGAGCGGTCGGCCGCCGGCTCGTCGACGAGTGACCGCCGCGTCGCCGCCGCCCAGGACGGGTGGAGGGTGGGAGGTGGCGCCGCGTGATGCGCCGGCGGCGAGGCGGAGCCGGCGGATCCCCCGCCGGCTCCGCCGGAGCGTGCCGTCGGCCTCACCCGGCCGCCGGGGTCAGGCCGCCGGGGTCAGGCCGCCGACGGCTCCGAGCCGAAGGCCAAGGTCATGGCCAGCTCGTCGTCGGACTGATCGGCGGCGAGCGCGCTCAGATTGTCGGGCGTGTCGACCAAGACGAAGACCTGATCTGCCGGCAGGGTCCCGATCGCCTTCAGGTCGGCGACGGAGCCGGTGCGGAAGCTGAAGCCCGCGACCTGCATCTGCAGGCTCTTCAGCCCGCTCTCGGAGGCCTCGATGCGCTCGTTGGCGGCGTCCAGATCCGCCGCCGTCGCCGCCGACTGCCTGAGCGAGAGGAGCTCTTCCTCCAGCGCGGCGATCTTGGCTTCGAGTTTCTCGACCTGCGCGGGTTCCAGCCGCGACACGTCCTCCTCCACACGGGAAAGACGGGTCTCGACCGTCGCGATCGCGGCCTCGTGGATCCTGATGGGCGTGAACTCCTCGGGGAGAACAACACTCAATCCTACCGTTTCACTCATGGGCTCATCTCCGGTTGATAGGTATTTCATCCTAATACGTGTCCGAGCTCCTGGCCAGCCCCCTCGAGCGGCATCGCGCTCGATCATGAGCGATCGTCGGTGGGCCGCCGCATCCGGATCTGCGCGTGCGGGATCACTCCGCGCCCGCGAGGGCGAGCCAGCCCTCCTCGTCGACGGTCTCGACGCCGAGCTCGCCGGCCTTCTTCGCCTTCGAGCCGGCATCCGCGCCCACCACGACGAGGTCGGTCTTCTTCGAGACCGAGCCCGCCACCTTGGCGCCGAGCTGCTCGGCGCGGGCCTTGGCCTCGGCCCGGCTCATCCGCTCCAGCGAGCCCGTGAAGACGATGGTCTTGCCGGCGAGCCGGCTCTCCGTACTCGCCGCGGGCGCCGCCACGGCTTCGGGCGTCACCTCCTCCAACAGCGCGTCCATCGCCGCGACGTTGTGCGGCTCGGCGAAGAACTCCTTCAGCGCTTCCACCAGCTTCGGGCCGACGCCGTCGATGTTGGCGAGCTCCGCGATCGCCTCCGCGTCGCCCCCCGCGACCTTGGCCATGGCCTCGCGCCAGGCCGCCAGCGTGCCGTAGTGCCGCGCCAGCAGCCGCGCGTTGATCTCGCCGATGAAGCGGATGCCGAGACCGTAGATGAAGCGGTCCAGCGGGACGTGCCGGCGGGCTTCGATCGAGGCTTCGAGGTTCTCGACCTTCTTCTCGCCCCAGCCCGGCAGCGCCAACAGCTCGGCGCGGCGCACCGGGTCGGCGGTGAGGCGGAAGAGGTCGGCCGGCTCGTGCACCAAATCGGCCTCGAAGAGCTGCGGGATCTGGAGCCGCCCCAGCCCCTCGATGTCGAAGGCGTCGCGGGCGACGAAGTGCTTGAGGCGCTCGACCAGCTGGGCCGGGCAGATCAGCCCGCCGGTGCAGCGCCGGATCGCCTCGCCCTCGGGCCGCACCGCCGCGCTGCCGCAGGCCGGGCAGGTCTCGGGGTAGAGGTAGGGCTCGGCGTCGCTCGGGCGGCGGTCGGGCGCGACCTCGACCACCTGCGGGATGACGTCGCCGGCGCGCTGGATCACCACCGTGTCGCCGACGCGGATGTCCTTCTCCTTGATGTAGTCCTCGTTGTGCAGCGTCGCTCGGCTGACGACGACGCCGCCGACGGTGACCGGCGCGAGGTGCGCCACCGGCGTCAGCGCGCCGGTCCGGCCGACCTGGACGTCGATCGTCTCGACCACCGTCTCGGCGCGCTCGGCGGCGAACTTGTGGGCGATGGCCCAGCGCGGCGCGCGGCCGACGAAGCCGAGCCGCTCCTGGAAGTCGATGCGGTCGAGCTTGTAGACCGAGCCGTCGACGTCGTAGCCCAGCGTGGCGCGCCGGTGCGCCAGATCGGCGTGGTAGGCGGTGAGATCGTCGACGTCGGCGCAGCCCCGCGTCTCCGGGTTGACGCGGAAGCCGAAGTCGCGCAGGCGCTCCAGGAACTCGGAGTAGCGCTCGGCCAGGGGTGCGGAGACCTCGCCCCAGCTGTAGGCGAAGAAGCGCAAGGGCCGCTTCGCCGTGATGCTCGGATCCAGCTGGCGCAGGCTGCCCGCGGCGGCGTTTCTGGGATTGGCGAAGACGGCCTCGCCCGCCGCCTCGCGCTCGTCGTTCAGGCGGCGGAAGTCGGCGTGCGCCATGTAGACCTCGCCCCGGACTTCGAGCACCGCCGGCGGCGCGCCGTCGAGGCGCTGGGGGACGTCGCGGATGGTCTTGAGGTTGGCGGTGACGTTCTCGCCCTCGGTGCCGTCGCCGCGGGTCGCACCCAGCACCAGGACGCCGTCCTCGTAGCGCAGCGTGGCGGAGAGGCCGTCGATCTTGGGCTCGGCGGTGAAGCGCAAGGGCGCGTCCGCGGCGAGGTTCAAAAAGCGCCGGATGCGGGCGGCGAACTCGACGACGTCGGCCACCTCGAAGGCGTTGTCGAGCGACAGCATCGGCACGGCGTGGCGGACCTTGCCGAAGGCCTCCACCGGCGGCGCGCCGACGCGGTTGGACGGGCTGTCGAGGCGCTTGAGGTGCGCAAAGCGCGCCTCGATCTCGGCGTTGCGCCGGCGCAGGCGGTCGTAGGCGGCGTCGTCGATCTCCGGGCGCGCCTCCTGGTAGTAGAGCCGGTCGTGGTGCGCGATCGCGCCCGCCAGCCGCTCGAGCTCGGCCGCCGCCTCGTCCTCGTCCAACGCGTCGACCGGGCGCTCGTCGGCCGCGTTCACCTAACCCTCCGCTTCCGTCGCCAACAGGCTCTGCGCCGCCGCCCGCGCCGCCTCGGTCACCTGCGCGCCGGCGAGCATCCGCGCGATCTCCTCCTCGCGCGCCGCCGCCTCCAGCGCGTCGACCTCAACCCCGATCTCGTCCGCACCCCCGGTCTTGGCCACCCTCAGGTGGTGGCGCGCGCGGGCCGCCACCTGCGGGGCGTGGGTCACCACCAGCACCTGGCGCTCACGCCCGAGCCGGGCCAGCCGCTCGCCCACCGCGTCGGCGGTGGCGCCGCCGATGCCGGCGTCGATCTCGTCGAAGATCAGGGTGTCGACCGTGCCGAGGCGCGCCAGCACCACCTTGAGCGCCAGCATGATGCGCGAGAGCTCGCCGCCCGAGGCGATACGGCCGAGAGGGCCGGGCGTCTGACCGGGATTGGTGGCGACGAGGAACTGGACCCGCTCGCCGCCGGCGGCGCTCCACTCGTCCTCCGCCAAGGGCTCGACCTCGACCGCGAAGCGGACGCGCTCCAGCTTCAACGGCGGCAGCTCGCGGGCGACCTCGGCGGCGAGACGCTCGCCCGCTTCGTGTCGTGCCGCGCGCAGCCGCTCGACCGTGTCGCGCCGCGCCGCCTCGCCCGCTTCCAGCCGCTTGCGCGCGGCGGTGAGCGCTTCGCTCGAATGTTCCAGGCCGTCGAGCAGCCGGCGCGTCTCCTCGGTGAGCTCGGCCAGACCGTCCGCCGTCGTGCGGTGCTTGCGGGCCATGTCCTTGAGGGCGAAGAGGCGGTTCTCGACCGTCTCCAGATCGTCGCCCTCGGCGCTCACCGCCGCCGCGGCGTCGTCGAGCGCGGCCTCGCTCTCGTCGAGCTCGACACGCGCACGCTCGAGCGCGGCGAGGCTCGCCTCGAACAGTCCGCCCGCCGGCTCGGCGACGCGCTCGAGCGCGCGCTCGGCGCGCACCAGGTGGTCGCGGGCGCCGCCGGCTTCCCTGAGCGCCGTCAGCGCCTCGTCGACGGCCCCCTGCAGCTTGCCGCGGGCGAGCGAGCGCGCCCGCCGCTCGGCCAACCGCTCCTCCTCGCCGACCGCGGGTTCGAGCTCCTCGAGCTCGGCGAGGCGGTGGCGCAGATAGTCCTCCTCGCGCGCGGCGGCGGCAACCTCGGCCTCGAGCCGGTCGCGGAGCTCGCGTGCGGCCGTGACCTCGCCTTGGGACGCGGCGACGGCGGCGCGCAGCTCGTCATGGCCGCCATAGGCGTCGAGCAGGTCGCGCTGGACGGTGCGCGACGCGAGGCCCTGCTGGTCGTGCTGGCCGTGGACCTCGATCAGCTCGCGCCCGACGGCGCGCAGCAGCGTGGTGGTGACGGGCTGATCGTCGACGAAGGCGCGGCTCTTGCCGTCGGCGGCCACCACTCGGCGCAGCACCAAGGTCTCGTCGTCGGCGTCGAGCCCGGCGTCACGCAGGACCGAGCGGGCGGGGTGCTCGGCGGCGACGGCGAAGACGGCGGACACCTGGCAGCGCTCGGCGCCGGCGCGGACGAGGCCCTTGTCGCCGCGGCCGCCGGTGGCGAGCCCGAGCGCGTCCAACAGGATCGACTTGCCGGCGCCGGTCTCGCCGGTGAGGACGCCGAGCTCGGCGCCGAAGGCGAGATCCAGGCGGTCGATGATGACGACGTCGCGGATCGCGAGCGCCTGGAGCATCCGCGCTCGGGCCTCAGCTCTGCACCGGCGGCAGGTCGGGGTCGGTCATCAGGGCGTACGCGCGCTCGTACCACTCGCTGCCGGGGTAGTTGTAGCCGAGGACGGCGGCGTAGCGCCGGGCCTCGTCGAGGACGCCCAGCGCGGTGTAGGCCTCGACCATGCGGTGCAGTGCCTCGGGCACGTGCGTGGTGGTCTGGTACTCCGCCAGCACGCGTTGGAAGCGGTTGATCGCGGCGACGTACTGCTCGCGCTCCAGATAGAAGCGGCCGACCTCCATCTCCTTGCCGGCCAGATGGTCGCGGATGAGGTCGAGCTTGAGCTCGGCATCACGGGCATAGCGGGTGTCGGGAAAGCGGCGGCTCAGCTCGGTGAAGGCGTCTTCGGCCTGGCCGGTCATACGCTGGTCGCGGCCGACGTCGGAGATCCGCTCGTAGTAGCTCATGCCGATGAGGTACTGGGCGTAGGGCACTTGCTCGCTGCCGGCGTTCCAGTCGATGAAGCGCTCGGCGGCGATGATCGCGTCGTCGTACTGCCGGGCCTGGTAATAGGCGTAGGACGCCATGAACATCGCGCGCGTGGCCCAGCGCGAGTACGGGTGCTGGCGCTCGACCTCCTCGAACGCCGCGGCGGCCGCCACGAAGTCGTTGGCGTCGAGCAGGTCCATCGCCTCGTTGTAGAGGTCCTCGACGGGCCGTTCGACGTAGGCGCGGCTGGTGTCCTCGCCGCCGGCGCACGCCGCGACGGCCAGGAGGGCCGCCGCGAGTGCTGCGCGACGGACACGGCGGAGGATGCGCACGGTTGCCTTGTGACCTCGTCGTCGATGATGTTGATGCAACTCTAGCGGAGGCCGCGGCGAGCGACCAGTCCGTGCCGGGAGACGCCGATGAGCGGGGAGGACGACCGCGCCCGCGTCGACGCCGCGATCGGCGAGCGCATCCGCCGACGCCGGGTCGCGCTCGGCCTGACCCAGGAGCAGTTGGCCTGCAAGCTCGGCCTGCCCTTCCAGCAGATCCAGAAATACGAGCGCGGCGCCAACCGCATCAGCGCGTCCCGCCTCTACGCGCTCGCCCGGCGCCTCGACGTCGCTCCCGGCTACTTCTTCGCCGATCTGGAAATCGCGAACGAGGGCGTCGACGACGGCGGTGACGGCCGGCTCGCCAGCGAGGTGGCGCGACTATGTCCGCGTCGCGGACGAGGGCGTGCGGACCGCGGTGGCGGGGCTGTTGCGGGCCGTCGTGGAACGGCAGCGCTGACACGAGGTTCGCGGACGTGGACCCGCAAATGAGAGGAAAGCGATGACGGCGGGCGAGACGGTGCTGTTCATCCCCGGGCTGGGCAACGACGGCCGGCTCTACGAGCACCAGCTGGCGCATCTCGGCGAGGTCGGCGAGCCGCGCTTCACCGGCGTGCCCGAGGCGGCGAGCGTGGGCGAGACGGCGGCGGCGATTCTGGCCGCCGCCCCGCCGAGTTTCGCCCTCGTAGGTCTGTCGATGGGGGGCTACGTCGCCTTCGAGATCATGCGCCGCGCCGGTGAGCGGGTCACCAAGCTGGCGCTCTTGGATACCAAGGCCGAACTCGACCCGCCGGCGGCGGTCGAGGGCCGCCGCGACGCGCTCGCCGAGATCGAGGCCGGCCGCTTCGCCGAGCACGTCGAGACCCGGCTGTCGCTGCTGCTCGGCCCGACCGCCTTCGCCGATCCGACCCTGCGCGAGGTGACCCGGGCGATGGCGCTCGACGTCGGCGCGCGGCGCTACGCCGACCAGCAGCGCGCGATCATGGCTCGCTCCGACAGCACCGGTGATCTCGCCCGCATCGCGTGTCCCACCCTGGTCTTGTGCGGGCGCGACGACGCCTTGATCTCGCCCGACCAGCACGCCGCGATGGCGGCGGCCATCCCGCAAGCGCGGCTCGCCGTGGTCGAGCAGTGCGGCCACCTCTCCGCGCTCGAGCAACCGCAGGCGGTGACGGCGCTGCTGCGCGACTGGCTGGCCTACGCCCGGTGACCTCGATCGCCCGGATCGGCGTCGTCGGCGCCGGCGCCTGGGGTGTCGCGCTCGCCTCGCAGGCGCGCCGCGCCGGCCGTGAGGCCCGTCTCTTCGCCCGCACCGGCGGCCGCACGGAGGTGGGCGGCGTCGCGGTCACCGCCCTCGCCGAGGCCGAAGGCGACGCCCTCGGCGAGGCCGTGCTCGTGGTCGTGCCGGCGCGGGCGGTGCGCGAGGTCGGGGCGGCGCTGGCGCCGCGGCTGGCGGGCGACGTCCCCGTCGTCTGCTGCGCCAAGGGGCTCGACGCCGCCGGTCCCGGTCTCCTGCTCGACGCGCTGGCGGCGCTCCTTCCGGGCCGACCGCTGTTGGCGCTGTCGGGACCGAGCTTCGCCGACGAAGTCCGGGCGGACAAGCCGACGGCGCTCGACCTGGCGGCCCCCGCCGCCGAGCGCGACGTCGCGGTGGCCTTGGCCCACGCCCTGCACACGCCGCACTTTCGCCCCTACGTCAGCGCCGATCCGGTGGGCGTGCAGCTCGGCGGCGCGGCCAAGAACGTCGTCGCCATCGCCGCCGGTGTCGCCCGCGGCCTCGAGCTCGGCGACAACGCCGAGGCCGCGCTGGTGACCCGCGGCCTCGCCGAGATGGCGCGGCTCGGCGCGGCGCTCGGAGCGGAGCCGCGCACGCTGATGGGCCTCGCCGGCATGGGCGACCTCGTCCTCACCTGCCGCGGGCCGCATTCGCGCAACTTTCGCTTCGGGGAGGCGCTCGGCCGCGGCCGCGATCCGACGAGCGCGGAACGCACGGTCGGCCTCGTCGAGGGCAAGCGTACCGCCGCCCTGATCGTCGCCCTCGCCCGCGCCCGCGGCGTCGATCTGCCCATCGCCGCCGCGGTCGACGCCGTCCTGGAGGGCCGCCTCGGGCTCGCCCGGGCCATCGACGGCCTCTTGGAGCGCCCGCTCGTCGCCGAAGGCTGAGGTGCAAAGAGCGGGCGCGCCGGGCTCGGCGGTCGGGCTGGCGTCGAGGCTGCGGAGTCGGCCCGCGAGGAGACGCCCTCCGCCGTGGCGACGCCCCGCTTCTGCCGGCTCGCCGGCGGGGGCGGCCCGAACGGGTCGTCGCCGCTGGCGGTGGCCTCGGTGGCGTTGGCGGCGAGACGTTCCCCGAGCTCGATCAGGCACCTGCCGACGGCGACGAACCGGCGGAGGGCGTCTCCTGCGGAGCGATCGGTGGCGAGGGGGCGCGAGGGGGCGCCGCCTCACGCCCGCGCACCGTCGAACAGCCGGCCGTGCGCCAGGATCAACCCGGCGCGGGCGAGGGCGCCGCCGTCGCGGCGGTCGCTGGCGACGCCGAAGACGGCGAGCGCGGCGGCGTAGCGTTCGAGCTGATCGGGCTCGCCCACCAGCGTGACCCGGCTCGGCTCGCCGAGCGGCTCGAGGGCGTCGGCGACCTCGAGACCGGTGAGCCGGCCCGCCAGCCGGGCGCGGGCGAGGTCCGGGGCGAGGCCGTTCAAGATCGCCTCGGCGCGCAGACCGAAGGCGTGCCGCAGCAGTGCCGCCGGCGCGTCGCGGCCCTCGGCGACGGCGGCGGCGAAATCGCCGGCGTCGCACTCGTCGTCGCCGCTGCCGCCGAGGGTGTGGCGCAGAAGGGTGTGCTCGGCGATCGCGTCGAAGACCTGGCCGGTCATCGCGGTGTGAAACCGCGCCGCCCGCCCGCGCGCGAGCTGGACCCACTCGCCGCGCATGCCGGGGAGCACGACCACGCCGCCGGCGTCGGGCGTGTCGGCGACGAGACCCAAAAGCTTGGTCTCCTCGCCGCGCATGACGTCGGGCGGTTCGGCTTGGCGCAGCCCGGGCAGGATGCGGATGTCGAAGGCGGCGTCGCCGTCGGGCATGTCGCGAACGTCGACGACCTCGCCGTCCGCCATCGCCCAGGCGCGCAGCCGGCGGTTGCTCCAATCCATGGCGAGCCAGTCGTAAGCCGCGGTCATCGTTTTTCCCCAGCCGTCGCGGGCGTTCGGGGTGCACGATGCGGGCGCGGGCGACCACGTCCATGATCGACGACAGGCCGACGTCGACCCGCGGCCGGGCGGACGGGCTCGTCGAGCGGATCGGCCGCGCGGCCGGCGTCGGCCGGGTTGACGCCGCGGGCGTCGACGAGCGCCTCGTCGCGCACGACCGCGTGTCATCGGGCGATCCGCCCGGCTGCATCACGCCGCCGACGCCTCGCTCGCCCGGCTGGTCGCCCCCTCCGCTCGGCCTCGACCGCAGGGTGGCGCGGTGGCGCCGGCGCCGGTACGCCCTCACATCGAAGTGATGGAATGGCGTCCTGTTCCGCACAGCACCGACGACGACCGCGGCACCCGGCCGGCCGGTTCCCTCGCGGCGTACGTCTGGCGCATGAGCGGCGGCCACCAGCTCGGGCTCGGCGCGCTGGCGCTCGCCGTGGCGGCGCTCGCCATGGCGCCGTTGGAGCTGCAGCGCCGGCTCGTCAACGAGGCCCTGGGCGCGGGCGATCTCGGCCTGCTCGCCCGGCTGGGGGCGGTCTATCTGGGCGTCGTCGTCGCCACGGCGCTCGGCAAGTTCGCGCTCAGGATGTATCAGGGCTGGCTGGCCGAGAGCGCGGTGCTCGCCACCCGCTCGCAGCTGGCGCGGCTGCACGCCTGCCGCGAGGAGCGGGCCGAGGAGGATGGCCAGGCGGTCGCGATCATCGACCGCGAGGTCGACCAGCTCGGTGGCTTCGTCGGCGAGGGGCCGTCCAGCTTCGTCGTCAATATCGGCATGCTGGCGTCGATCGTCGGCTATATGCTGGTCGTGCAGCCGGTGGTCGCCGCCGTCGGCATCGCCGTCCTGCTGCCGCAGGCGGTGCTGGTGCCGATGCTGCAGCGGCGGGTGAACCGGGCGATGCAGACCCGCGTGCGGCTCCTGCGCGAGCTCGGCGACCGGGTCGCCGAGGAGGGCGGCGGCGACGGCGCGGTGCTGGCGCGCCTGCAGCACCATCTCCGCCGGATCTACGACAACCGCCTCGGCATCTACGCCTTGAAATACGGCATGAAGGCGGCGACCAACCTGCTGACCAACAGTGCGCCGTTGAGCATCCTTCTGGTCGGCGGCTTTTTGGTGATCGAGGGACAAACCACGGTCGGCGTCGTCGTCGCGTTCTTGAACGGCCTGCAGCGGCTGGAGGATCCCTTGCGCGAGCTGTTGAACGCCTACCGCTTGGCGGCGCAGGCGCGGGTGCGCCACGACATGATCGTGCGCTGGACGTGAGCGGCACGGTCCCGGCCGCGCCGCACCCGGCGCTCGTCGCCGCCGCCTGGCGACGTGGCGCCACGTCGCAGCGGCTGGTCGACGCGCTGGAGGCCGCCGGTCGCCCGGCGCGCTTCGTCGGCGGCTGCGTGCGCGACAGCCTCAAGGGGCTTCACCGCGACGCCTGGGACGTCGATCTGTGCACCCCCGAGCCGCCGGCGCGCGTGCTGGCGCTGCTCGAACGCGCCGAGATCAAAGCCGTCCCCACCGGCCTCGAGCACGGCACCGTCACCGCCGTCATCGCCGAGCAGCCGTTCGAGGTCACCACCCTGCGCCGCGACGTCGAGACCGACGGCCGTCACGCCGTCGTCGCCTTCACCGCCGATTTCGAAGCCGACGCCGCCCGCCGCGATTTCACGATCAACGCCATGAGCTGCGATCGCGACGGACGCCTGTTCGACTATTTCGGCGGGCTCGGCGACCTCGAGGCCGGCGTGCTGCGCTTCGTCGGCGATCCGCACCGGCGCATCGGCGAGGACTATCTGCGCGTCCTGCGCTTCTTTCGCTTCTATGCGCGCTACGGCGAGCGCGCGCCCGACGCCGCGACGGCGGCGGCCCTGCGTCACGGCGTCGCCGGCATGGACCGCCTCTCGGGCGAGCGCGTGCGCGTCGAGCTGTTGAAGCTGCTCGACGCTTGCGACCCGCGCGCCGCGGTGGCGTGGATGGCGGAACTGGGGGTGCTGGCTTGGACGCTCGGCGCCGTGGTCGACCGCGGCCTCTTCGAGCGCCTGGTCGCGATCGAGCCGGCCCCCGACCCGCTGCGCCGGCTGGCGGCGCTGGTGCGCGGGGCCCGTCGGCCCGTCACCGACGCCCTGGCGACGCGGCTGCGGCTCTCCAACGCGGAGGCCCGACGCCTGGGACAACTCGTCGCGGTGCCCGCCGAGCGCCTCGATCGCGCCGATGCCGCCGCGC
>CAZCVH010000024.1:10676-15435 GCA_964502115.1 uncultured Geminicoccaceae bacterium | reverse complement strand
ACAGCTTGAAGTCGGTCGCGACCTGGTCGTTGCGCGAGCGCGCGGTGTGCAGCCGTCGCCCGGGCTCGCCCACGAGTTCGGTCAGGCGGTGCTCGATGTTGAGGTGGATGTCCTCGAGCGCCGGATCGAAGGTGAAGTCGCCGCTTTCGATCTCGCCGGCGATGGTGTCGAGGCCGTCGAGGATCGCGCCGCACTCCGCCGCGGTCAGGATGCCGGCGGCGGCGAGCATGCGGGCGTGCGCCCGGCTGCCCGCCAGATCGTGACGCCACAGCCGCTTGTCGAAGTCGATCGAGGCGTTTAGCCGCTCCATCAGGGGCGCCGGGCGGCCTTCGAACCGGCCGCCCCAGAGGGCGGATGCACCGCTCGGCTTGCTCATCGGATAGGATGGATCTCCATGGCCCGCGTCCTCGTGCTCGTCGTCTTCGGCCTCGCCTTCATTGCGAGCGTGCCCGCGCCGGCGCTCACGATCAACTGGGATCGCCCGACGCCGTTGCCGCCCCTCGAGCTGGAGACCGCCGCGGGCGAGACGGTCGGGCTCGACGCCTTCGCCGGCCAGGTCGTCGTCCTCAACCTTTGGGCCACTTGGTGCGCCCCCTGCGAGCGCGAGATGCCGACCCTGGCGGCGCTGCAGGCGGCATTCGATCCGGCGGCGGTGCGGGTGGTCGCGCTCGCGGTCGACCGCGCCGGCTTCGACGAACTCGAAACCTTTCTCGCCGAGCTGGGCGCCGACCAGCTCCGGCTCGTCCGCGACCCCGACGCAGCGGCGGCACGCGCCCTCGGTGCCCCGGGCCTCCCCGTCACCGTGATCGTCGACGCCGAGGGCCGCGAACGCTTTCGCCATGCCGGCTACGCCGACTGGTCGACCGCCGACGTGGTCGAAGCGGTCGGGGAGCTGGCGGGGGTGGCGCCCGCACGCTGAGATGGGGCGAGCGACGGGATTCGAACCCGTGACCTCCAGAGCCACAATCTGGCGCTCTAACCTGCTGAGCTACGCCCGCCACGGTGCCGCCGCGTTTGCCCGAAAGGTCCAACGCCGTCAAGCCGAACGGCCGCGGCTCGTCTGAGCAGTTGTTAGCCATTCTGCCTGTTTGAGCGTCAAGTGCGCACGATCGAGATTGCCCACGAAACGCGCATGCCCGCCGCAGACGCCGCCGCCTGGGCTTGGCACGCTTGATGCGAGCGACGTCGCAGGGATCACGCCGCGCCCCCGGCGCGCGCACCGATAGGAGGCCGCTCATGAAGAAGATCGAGGCCATCATCAAACCGTTCAAGTTGGACGAGGTGAAGGAAGCCCTCCAGGAGGTCGGTCTCAAAGGCATGACGGTCACCGAGGTCAAAGGTTTCGGGCGCCAAAAGGGCCATACCGAGCTCTACCGCGGCGCCGAGTACGTCGTCGACTTCCTGCCCAAGGTGAAGATCGAGGTCATCGTCGAAGACGACATCCTCGACCGGGCGGTGGAGTCGATCCAGACGGCGGCGAAGACCGACCGCATCGGCGACGGTAAGATCTTCATCTTCGACGTGGAGGACATCGTGCGCATCCGGACCGGCGAACGCGGCGCCGACGCACTCTGATCCACCCCGCTCGCTTCCGACCGCGCGCCTTTCCGTCCCTGCGCGCGGTCCCCGGCGTCGATCGCGCTGTCGACGCCGTTCCTGCTGTGCACCCAACAACGAGAGGGTCGATTCATGGCTTTGGGTTGTAAGACGGCGGCCGACGTCATGAAGACGATCCGCGATCACGACGTGAAGATCGTGGATCTGCGCTTCACCGACGTGCCGGGCACCTGGCAACACACGTCCTTTCCGGTGCAGACCTTCGACGAGGACGCGATCACCGAAGGTCTCGGCTTCGACGGTTCGTCGATCCGCGGGTTCCAGGAGATCCAGGAATCCGACATGGTCATGCTGCCGGACCCGGCCACCGCGTTCCTCGACCCTTTCACCAAACACACAACCTTGGCGATGATCTGCGACATCCTGGATCCGATCACCAAGGAGTTTTATTCGCGCGATCCGCGTGGCGTCGCCAAGAAGGCGCTACAGTACATGGTGTCCACGGGGATCGGTGACACGGCGTTCGTCGGGCCCGAAGCCGAGTTCTTCGTCTTCGACGACGTACGTTACGGTACCGGCACCAACTACGGGCTGTTCAATGTCGACTCGGTCGAGGGGCATTGGAACAGTACGGAGGAGGAAGGTCCCAACCTCGGTCACAAGATCCGTCCGAAAGAGGGCTACTTCCCGTGCCCGCCCACCGACACCATGCAGGATCTGCGCTCCGAGATGGTCCTGAAGATGGCCGAGGTCGGGCTGACCGTCGAATGCCATCACCACGAGGTCGCTACCTCGGGCCAGGCCGAGATCGACATGAAATTCGCGCCGCTGTTGGACATGGCGGACGCGCAGATGAAGTACAAGTACATCGTCAAGAACACGGCGCGGGCCTGGGGCAAGACGGCGACCTTCATGCCCAAGCCGCTTTTTGGTGACAACGGCTCGGGCATGCACGTCCATCAGTCGATCTGGAAAGAGGGCCAGCCGTTGATGTCGGATCCCGGCGGCATCGGCGGGCTGTCGCAGCTGTGCCTGTGGTACATCGGCGGTATCCTCAAGCACGCCCCGGCCATCCTCGCCTTCGCCGCACCGACCACCAACTCCTATCACCGCCTGGTTCCGGGCTTCGAGGCGCCGGTCAATCTGGTGTGGTCGTTGCGCAACCGCTCGGCCGCGGTCCGCATCCCGATGTATTCGGACAGCCCCAAGGCCAAGCGCATGGAGTTCCGCTGCCCGGATCCCTCCTGCAATCCCTATCTCGCCTTCTCGGCCATGTTGATGGCCGGTCTCGACGGCATCAAGAACAAGATCGATCCCGGCGATCCCGCCGACCGCAACATCTACGACCTGCCGCCCGAGGAAGAGGAGAAGCTGCCGCGCGTGCCGCACTCGCTCGAAGGTGCGCTCAACGCGCTCAAGGCCGACCACGACTTCCTTTTGGAAGGCGACGTCTTCACCAAGGATTTCATCGACAGCTACATCGAATTCAAAGGGGCGGACGTCGACGAGCTCCGGCTGCGGCCGCACCCGCACGAGTTCGAACTCTACTACGACATCTGAACGGTCCCACGGTCGGTGCGAACGGAAAGGGCGGCGGCGGCCGCCCTTTTCTCGTCGGAAGTGGTGGCGGCCGCCCTTTGCGCAGCGGGCGAGCTCCGCTAGGGGTACGAGCTCGACGGAAGGGTCCTTCCGTTGAACGTCTTGCGCACCGCGAAGGTGTTGATCCGGCGGGCCGACTGATCGCAACGCTCTGGAACCCGGCGTTCCGGTCGGACCACCAGGACGGGCGCGTTGGGGAGGAGGCATGCTCGAAGCGGGGAAACTCGCCGCCAAGCTCGAGGAGCGCAGCGCGCGCGCCCTCGATCTCCGCTTCACCGACCTGCTCGGTGGCTGGCGCCATGTCAGCATCGACGCCGGCGCCATCGGTGAGGACGGCATCGATCGCTACGCCATGTTCGACGGCTCGGCGGTGCCGGGCTGGCGCGACATCGTCGAGAGCGACCTCCTGCTCCGCCCCGAGCCGGAGCGCGCCTGGGCCGATCCGTTCACCGCTCAGCCGACGCTCTTGTGCATTGCCGACGTCGTCGATCCGGCCACCATCGAAGGCTACGAGCGCTGCCCCCGTTCCGCCTTGAAGCGCACCATCGACACCGTGCGCGGCAGCGGTCTCGCCGATGGCGTGCGCGTCGGCGCCGATCTCGCCTTCTACGTCTTCGACGCGCTCGAGGTCGCGCGCGAGGAACACGCCTTGGGGTTTCGCGCGCGGCCGATGCACGATGCCGCCCGCCCGGCGCTCGAAGCGCGCTACCTCGCGGGCCAGCCTGAGGACACCCTCGCCGATCTGCGCGCCGAGATGACGAGCGTGCTGTCGTCGCTCGGTGTGGAGGGGCTGAGCCACGTGCTGCTGCGCGGGCCCGGCCAGTGCGAGCTGCGGTTCGGGCCGACCGACGCGCTCACCCTCGCCGACCAGCTCCAGCTCGCCCGCTACGTCGTCGACAACGTCGCCCGCGCCTACGGCAAGGTGCCGTCATTTCTGCCGATGCCGCTGCCGCGCGCGCCGGGCTCCGGGCTGCATCTGCATCTCGCCCTCGAACGCGAGGGCGAGTGGCTGTTCGCCGGCCAGGGCTACGCCGATCTTTCCGACACCTGCCTCTACGCCATCGGCGGCATCCTCCGCCACACGGTCGCGTTGAACGCGCTCACCAACCCCTCGACCAACAGTTATCGGCGCCTGCGCGTCGGTCGTCACGAGCCGTCGCTCGTGGGCTTCGGCGCGCGCAACCGCTCGACCACCATCCGCATCCCGAGCGCCGCCCGCCCGGAGGACAAGCGCATCGAACTGCGCTTTCCCGATCCCTTGATGAACCCCTATCTCGCGCTCGCCGGCGTGCTGCACGCCGTCCGCGACGGCGTCGCCCACGCCATCGATCCCGGCGAGCCCGTCGACCGCAACATCTACGATCTCGTCGCTGACGAGGGCGGCATGGAGCGCTGTGCGCGCGACCTCGGCCAGGCGCTCGCCGCCCTCGGCGACGACGTCCACGAACTCTTCGCGGGCGACGACGTCCCGGTCGAACTCATCCACGCCTATATCGCGCTCAAGCGCCAGGAACTCGACCTCATCGAAGCCCAGCCGCACCCCTTGGAGCACGCCGTCTACGGCGATTGAGCCGGCTCCGCCGGCACCGCGCGGGGTCGCCCC
>CAZCVH010000024.1:0-10576 GCA_964502115.1 uncultured Geminicoccaceae bacterium | reverse complement strand
GGCCCTGGGCGCGGGCCATGCCGAGCACGCCGGCGGCGAGGTCCATCTGCGCCATCAGCCAGCCGCCGAAGATGTCGCCGGCGGGGTTGGTGTCCTTGGGGATCGCCACCGTCATCACGGCGGGCTCGCCCGCCGGCTCCTCCTCGGCCATGGATCAACCTCTACGCGAGATCTGGTCGCCCGCACAGAAAAGCCCTAGGATCAGCGCCATGGAAGACCTTTTCTCAGACGACGCGTCAGGCACGCCGGCGGGCGGCTCGGCCAAGCGGAGCGAGGCGGCTGGCCGCGGCGAGAGTTATTCCGCCGCCGACATCGAGGTCCTCGAGGGCCTCGAGCCGGTCCGCCGCCGGCCGGGGATGTACGTCGGCGGCACCGACGAGACGGCACTGCACCACCTCGTCGCCGAGGTGCTCGACAACGCCATGGACGAGGCCGTCGCCGGTCACGCCGACCGCATCGAGCTCCATCTCGGCGTCGACGGGGCGGTGACCGTCGCCGACAACGGCCGCGGCATCCCGATCGACGCCCACCCCAAATACCCGGAGAAGTCGGCACTCGAGGTCATTCTCACGACACTGCACTCGGGCGGCAAGTTCAAGGAGGGCGCGTATCGCACCGCCGGTGGCCTGCACGGCGTCGGCATCTCGGTAGTGAACGCGCTCGCGTCCGAGCTCGAGGTCGAGGTCGTGCGCGGCCGCCGGCTCTACCGCCAGCGCTTTCGGCGAGGGACGCCCGCGGGCCGGCTGGAAGACGCCGGCGCGATCCACAACCGCCGCGGCACGCGCCTGCGCTTTCTGCCCGATCCGGAGATCTTCAAGCACGGCCACCGTTTTCGCCCCGAGCGCCTGCACCGCATGGCGCGCTCGAAGGCCTATCTCTTCCGCGGCGTCGAGATCCGCTGGAGCGCCGACGCCGAGGCGCTGGGGACCGACTCGAAGGTGCCGGCGCGCGAGACCTTCCACTTCCCCGGCGGGCTCAAGGACTTCCTCGCCAGCATCACGGCCGAGCGTGGCCTCGTCGGCGACGCCGTCTTCGCCGGTGAGAGCGATCTCGCCGACGACGCCGGCCGGCTGGAGTTCGCGATCGCCTGGACCGAGGACGAGAACGCCTATACCGGGCTCTACTGCAACACGGTGCCGACACCCGAAGGCGGTAGCCACGAGCAGGGGCTGAGGAACGGCCTGGTCCGCGCCCTCAGAGCCCACGGCGAGCGTACGGGCCACAAGAAAGCCGCGCAGGTCACCGCGGACGACCTCCTGGGTGGGGCGAGCGTGCTGCTTTCGGTCTTCATCAAGGAGCCGCAGTTCCAGGGCCAGACCAAGGCCAAGCTGATCGTGCCCGACCTCGTCCGCCCGATCGAGGCCTCGATCAAGGACCGCTTCGAGCTTTGGCTGTCCTCGGACAAGGCCGCGGCCGAGGCGCTTTTGGGCTACGCGGTCGAGCGCGCCGAGGACCGCGCCGCCCGCAAGAAGGCGAAGGAAGTCGGCCGCAAGAGCGCGGTCAGAAAGCTCCGCCTGCCGGGCAAGCTCGCCGACTGCGCGCGCGAGAGCCGCGGCGGCTCGGAGATCTTCCTGGTCGAGGGCGACAGCGCCGGCGGCTCGGCCAAGCAGGCGCGCGAGCGCGACACCCAGGCCGTCCTGCCGCTCCGCGGCAAGATCCTGAACGCCGCGAGTGCGACGGCCGACAAGCTCAAGGCCAACAAGGAGGTCCAGGATCTCGTCACCGCGCTCGGCTGCGGGACGGGGCGCCAGTTCGACCTCGCCGGCCTGCGCTACGACAAGGTCGTCATCATGACCGATGCCGACGTCGACGGCGCTCACATCGCGTCGCTCTTGATGACGTTCTTCTTCCAGGAGATGCGCGAGCTGGTGGCCAAAGGTCACCTCTACCTGGCGCGGCCGCCGCTTTACCGCCTCGGCCACGGCGGCACCATCGCCTACGCCGCGGACGACGACGAACGCCGCCGGCTCGAAGCCTCGACCTTCAAGGGCAAGAAGGTCGAGGTCAGCCGCTTCAAGGGTCTGGGCGAGATGAACCCCGCCCAGCTCAAGGAGACGACGATGAGCCCCAAGAGCCGCACCCTCGACCGGGTCGCGCTCGAGGACGCCGCCGACGCCGCCCGGCTCATCGCCGAGCTCATGGGCAAGAAGCCGGAGACGCGGCTGGCCTTCATCCAGGCCCACGCCGGCGAGGTCGACGAGCTCGACGTCTGAGCGAGGGACCGGGCGGCGCGGCCTCACTTTGCCACCGGGGCCGGGTCCCACCACTTGGTGAGATGCGCCGCCAGCATCCGCTCGGGCAGCCCTTCGTAGTGCGAGACGTCGTTGAACAACATCAGCCGCGCGCGCACGGTGTCTCGGAAGTCGAGGATGTTGAGACAGCACGGGTGCTGATCGAGGCGGTCGCGGTAGCCGCGCGCGTCGAAGCCCAAGAGGCTGCTGATCAAGAGCCGGATGGTCGCCTTGTGCGAGACGACCAGCACGGTCTCGTCCTTGTGGCGGGCGACGATCTCGCGGACCACCGGCAGGGCGCGCGCGAGCACGTGGATGCCGGCCTCGCCGCGCTCGGGCGCGAAGGTGAAGGGGTCGGCCTCCCAATCGGCGTACTCGTCGGGAAAGCGCGCCTCGACCTCCGCGCGGGTGAGCCCCTCCCAGCGGCCGTGGTCGATCTCCTTGAGCGCGGCGGTGGTGGTGACCGAGAGCCGATGCGGCGCGCTCGCGATCGTCGCGGTCTCGACCGTCCGCGCCATCGGGCTGGCGTAGACGGCGGCCGGCGGCTCGCCGGCGAGCCGCTCGGCGAGGCTGGCGGCTTGCCGCCGCCCGTCGTCGGACAGCTCGACGTCGGTCGAGCCGGCGAAGCGGTCCTCGGCCGAGAGCACGGTGGCACCGTGGCGGACGAGAAAGAGCCGGGTGGTCATCGTCGTTCCTTTCCCTACGCGGCGCCGCCGGCGCGCTCTAATGCCTCGCCAGCCAGCACTTCACCCGCCCGATCGCCGCCTCGATCCGCTCGAGCGACGCGGCGTAGGAGAACCGCACGAAGCCCTCGCCGAGCATGCCGAAGGAGGTGCCGGCGATGGTGGCCACACCGGCCTCCTCGAGCCAGCGGTCCTGCAGCTCGCGGGCCTCGAAGCCGGTGGCGGCGACGTTGGCGAAGGCGTAAAACGCCCCACCGGGTGTCGCACAGCGCACGCCCGGCAGCGCGTTCAAGAGCTCGACCGTGCGGCCGCGACGGCGATCGAAGGCGCGGACCATGTCCTCCACCGCATCCTGCGAGCCCTCGAGCGCCGCCTTGGCGGCCCACTGCGTCGCCGCGTTGACGCAGGAATGGGTGTTGACGGCGAGGCGCGTGGCCAGCGGTGCCAGCTCCTTCGGCCACACCCCCCAGCCGATGCGCCAGCCGGTCATGGCGTAGGTCTTGGACCAGCCGTCCAAGAGTATCAGTCGATCCCGCAGCTCTGGATAGGCGGTGAGGCTTGCGTGCGGAACCCCGTCGTAGACCATGCGGGCGTAGATCTCGTCGGAGAGCACCGCCACCTGCGGGTGCGCGGCGAGGCCGGCCACCAGCGTGTCGAGCTCGGCCTTGGGCACGACGCCGCCGGTGGGGTTGGCCGGGCTGTTGACGATCAAGAGCCGCGTCGCCGGCGTGATCTGGCCCAGCACCTCACGGGCGTCGAAGGCGAAGCCTCTGTCCTCGAACAGCCGCACCGGCACCGGCGTTGCCCCGGTGTAGGCGATCAGCGAGCGGTAGATCGGAAAGCCCGGGTCCGGGTAGAGGATCTCCGCCCCCGGCTCGCCGAACATCTGAATCGCGAAGGCCATCGTCACCTTGCCGCCCGGCACGATGACGATGTCGCCCGGATCGACCTCGACCCCGCGTCTCGCCGCCATGTCCCGCGCCACGGCTTCGCGCAGGGGCAAGATGCCGTTCGCCGGCGTGTAGCCGTGATGGCCGTCGCGGAGGGCGCGGCAGGCGGCCTCGACGACGTGCGGCGGGGTGGGGACGTCGGGCTGGCCGATGCCCAGGTTGACGACGTCGCGACCCTCGGCCGCCAGCGTCGCCGCCCGCGCCAGCACCTCGAAGGCGCTCTCGGTCCCGAGCCGGTCCATGGCGTGGGCGCGCTGCATGACCCCGAACCTCTCCGGTCGTGAGCCGGCGACCATGCCGCGCCCGCCGCCCCTGTCAACGCCGCTCCAACCGACGCGCGAACGACGCCGCGCGCCCAGCTCCACAATTCGGTCGTGACGAGCTCGCTCGACGTCCGTTCGAGCGCTTGGCGGCGGTCGCGCCGTTTGCACCGGCGACGCCCTCGACGGTCGACGGCCCGGCAGCCGGCCGCCGGCCTCGTCGAGTTGGGCGCTCGCCCCATTTGCGTGCACCCCTCGCCGGGTCCGGATTGGGCACCGGCCGGAGCCCGGCCATCATGCCGAGGCGCGATCAGCCTAACGCGAGCGGCACGAGCTGGCGGAGGGAGCGGGATTCGAACCCGCGAGGGGTTGCCCCCAACACGCTTTCCAGGCGTGCGCCTTAGACCGCTCGGCCATCCCTCCGTGCGGGCGCGGTTTTAAGCGCGCCGCTCGCGCCGCGCAACCGCGCCCTCTTTGCGCTCACCGCGCTTCCGAGGATCGGCCGCCGTACTCCGACAACGGCCTTCGTGATCGGGCTGACCCTCTTGCGCCGTGCGCCGGCGTCGATCGCGGGGCGAGGCGTCGCTCGCGCGCAGCACGTTCGGCCGACCACCACGGGCTTGGCGGGTGCGCCGGCCGCGGGTCGTCACCCGACGCTACGGCTCCGGCGTCAAGCGCCGCCACGACCGCACGGCCGCGGCCTCGTAAGGGATGGTGCCGCATGCCGGACTCGAACCAGCGACCCCGTGATTACGAATCACGTGCTCTACCGACTGAGCTAATGCGGCGTCGAGGACAGACCTTCGACAGTGGTCGTCGGGTTCGTACGTTCCCACCGCGGCGGCGTCAATCGCGCGGCGAGGTCAAGCACCCGCCGCGGTGGCTTCGAGGTCCATCGTGGCGGCGCCGAACGACCCGCTCGGGGCGGCGGCGACGAAGGTCGCGACCTTCGGCGGCGACTGCCAGCGCAGGGTGTCGAACTCGCCGGTGGGTCCGAAGGGCTGCCAACGCGGCAGCACCTGGCCGGTACGCTGGCAGACCCAGGCCTCGTCCGCCGGTGCGTCCGTCGACAGCGCCTCGAATTCCGGGATGCGCGGCGAGTCCGGCTCGACCGACTTGAGCGCGTCGATCGCGGTCTGCAGCGTGCCGGTGGTGGGGTTGGTGCCCGGCACCTCGCGCACGAAGCTGCGCGCGCGGCCGGTCTCGCCGGCGGCCAGCGCCGCCTCGATCATGATCCGCAGCGTCAGATGGTGGCCGGCGTTGCGGTTGTAGAGGCGCTCGAAGCGGGCGAAGCGGTCGCTCGCCGGCTCGTTCGGCTCGAGCGCGGCGTAGGCCTCGACCAGCCGCGGGTGCGGCGCCCGCGCCCAGGCTTCCTCGACGACGTTGCGAGCCTGCCGCTTGCGGTCGAGACGGTTGGCGAGCTCGCTCGCGAAGGCGGCCGCCGGTGCGAAGCTGCGCTGACGCTTGGCGGCGTCCATGGCGCTCTTGAGCGCCTCCTGCAGCTCGCCCTTCTCCGCTCGCTCCTGCGCGAGCATGAACTTCAAGAGCGCGCGCAGACGCTGCGCCTGGTCGGCCGCGACGACACGGTTGAGCTTGAGGTCGTCGACCCGCCGCAACGCTTCGCTCCAGAGCCGGTGGTGGACGAGCAGGTCGAAGAGCTGCTGCACGACCCACTCGGTATAGGGATATTCGCGGTAGGCGCGGCGGGCGAGGGTGAGCGCTTGGTCCATGTCGCCGGTGGCGAGTGCGTCGTGCAAAAGCCCGCGCAGGCCCAACAGCGCGGTCGGGCGCTGGCGCAGCATCTGGCGGTATTTGAGCTGCGCGACCTCGTGGTTGTCGTCGAGCTCGGCGGCCTGCGCGGCCAGCAGCAGCGCTGCGGGCTCGCGCTCGCCCAACAGCTTCTCGGCCTCGCGCTTCAGCTCCTTGGCCTGGGTGCCGTCGCCGGCGGCAACCGCCATCATCCCACGGGTGACCGTCCTGAGCCCGTCGAGCTGGCGGTTGACCCGGCGCTTGCGCCACCAGCGCACCGGATAGCCGAGCACGATCCGCAACAGCTCGTAGACCACCACGGCGGCGAGCGCGAAGGCCAGCCCGGCGACGATCAGCCACGCCAGGCTCCAGTCGTAGACCTGTCCGTCGAACCAGCGGATCTGCAGCGGGTTGTCGTTCTCGAAGATCCAGGCGGCGCCGAACATCAAGGCGCCGGTGACGATGAAGAAACCGAGCAGGCGCAGCATGGGGCGTCTCTCTTCCTTCGGTTCTAGGATCCGCCCGCCGCTGCGGCGAGCTCACGGCCCAGGCTCAGGAGCTCGTCGCGGGCGTCGGCGACCGCGGCGTGGCCCCGGGCGGCCTCGAGCCATGAGGCGAGCGCGTCCCGCGCCGCCGTCGGCAGGTCGCGGGCCGCGGCTACGGCGGCCGCGACATCGCCCCGCGCCAACGCCGTCGCCATCGCGTCGAGGCTGTCCGCGACCTCGGCCGACACCCCCCGCGCGCGCAAATTGAAGCTTTCGAGCAGCGTCCCGGTGACACCGCCGCCGCCATCGTCGGCGGGCGCCACCGCCGCGATCAGCTCCGGTCGCAGGTCGTCGAGGCTACGTTCGAGCGCGCTCGCGCTGGCGACGCCGTCCTCGTGGGCGAGGAGCACCGTGCGGATGTCGTCGAAGCGTGAGCGTTCGGCCGCATCGAGCCCGTCGCTGGCGAGCCCGTCGAGCGTCGTCACCGCGGCGCCGAGCGGATCGCCGGTGGCGAGCGCGGCGTCGATCTGGCTGGCGGCGGCGTTGACCCCGGCGGCGACGCGGGTGCGGGCGAGGGCGGTGTCGACGGTGGTGCGGGTGTCCTCGGCGGTCGCCAGGGCGCCGTCCGCCCGTTCGCCGGCCTCGTCGACGGCGGCGCGGATGGTCGTCACCCGCTCGTCGAGCGCGCGGCGGAACGCCTCGGTCCGGGTGCTCACCGTCTCGGTGAACTCGGCCACGGTGGCCTCGGTCGTCGCCACCGCTTGCTCCAGCGCAGCGGTATCGGCGGCGATCGTGTCGGCGCGGCCGGCGAGGTCGTCGATCGACGCGCGCATCGTCGCCAGCGCTTCGCCGGTCGCCTCCTCGAGCTGGGCGAAGCGGGCGTCGGCACCGCCCAGCGCTTCGCGGAAGCCGGAGATGTCGCGGGCGAGGGCGTCGATGCGTCCGGCGAGCGCCGCCCCGCGTTCGACCAGCGCGGTTTCGTCGGCCGCGACGCGCTCGGCGAGCCTCGAGCTTCGGGCGTCGAGTTCGCCGCTCAGCTCGTCGAGCGCGGCGACGGTCTCCGCGAGGCTCGCCTGGTCGTCCTCGAGCGAGCCCAGCCGGCTCGCGAAGCCGTCCACGGCGGCCTCGACCGCGGCGACGTTGGAGCGCCGCGCCGCGGTCTCGTCCAAGGCGGCCAGATCCGCGCCGAGGCCGTCGACCCGTTCGCCGAGATCCGCCTCCAGCTCGCTCAGGCGCTGGTCGAGCTGCGCGGCGCCCTCGGGCCGGGCGAGACGGCTCAGGCCGTCCCGCAGCCCGGCGAGCTGGTCGGTCGTGACCGCGCGCGTCACCTCCGTCGACAGCTGGTCGATACGGGCGCGCAGACCATCGATGCTGGCGCTCTCCTCGGCTTCGCGCACGGCGCCGCGCAGCTGGCCGATCTCCTGCTCGAGCGCGCTGATCCGCGCTACGGCGTCGGGGTTGACGATCAGCTCCGCCTGCGGCGGCAGCGGCAGGGTCTCGCGGACCTCGGGTATTTGCAGGGCGTAGATCGAACCGCCCGCGCCGAGCACGCCGCCGACGAGGCCGGCGATGAAGCCGCGTCCACTCCCGCCGGTGCGGCGCTCGGGCGCCGGGCTCGCGGCGCGCGGTTGCTCTTCGGCCATGACCACGTCTCTCCCCGCCGCCGATGTCGTCATCGGCGTCCCCACGACCTGCCGAGTTCGGCGCTGCGCCCACCAGGCGCGGGTTCGCTAGCACCGATGTCCGAGGTCTTCAAGCAACCCGCCCATGCCGGTTTCGTCCGAACGGGCGGCAATGCGGATGTCACACCACCGGAGCGCGCTGGCCGCGGCGGCGACGTTCGCGCTGAGGCAGAGCGCGACCGCGCCCGTCGTCGCGCCGTCGAGGCCGGCCTCGTGCACACGCTCGGCGAAGAGCCGGGCGCTGCGGGGCGAGTGCAAGGTGACGGCGTCGACCTCGCCGCCGAGCAGGGCGGCGCGCGCGGCCGGCGGCAGGTTCGGGGTCGGCTCCGCGGCGTAGACCACCCAGGGACGGTAGTCGAAGCCCGCCGCCGCGAGCGCGTCGGCGAGGCCGCGGGCCCAGACCTCGCCGGTGGGGTGGAGCAGGGCGCCGGCACCGGCGTCGGCGCCGAGGCGCGCGGTGACGAGCCGGGCCAGGCTCGTGCCGTCACCCTCGCCGACGCCCGCGCTCTCGACGCCGGCCGCGGCGAGCGCCTCGGCCGTGCCCTCGCCCACCGCGAACACCGGCGCGGTCGGCGCCAGCCGCGCCACGGCGGGAACGGCGTTGCGGCTGGTCACCAGCACCGCGCGGACGTCGCCCCCCTCCGGCGGTGGGACCTCGCGCGGGGCGACGGTCATCACCGGAGCGAGCAGGACGTCGTGGCCGTGGGCGCGGGCGCGGGCGGCGGTGCGCTCGGCAAGGTCCGCCGGCCGGGTGATCAGCACCCGCGCCACGACGCTCACAGCCAGTCGATCGGGCCGGCCTCGGCGCGGACCTCGCGCCCGGCGTCGTCGCCGAGGCGCGGCGCGTCGGCGGGGTGGCCACGCCGGCTGGCGCGCCAGACCTTGGCACCGTCGGGGTAGGCCAACAGGCCCTCGAAGGCGACGTCGTCGCCGTCCATGCGCGCATAGGCCGCGATCGGCGTCCGGCAGGAGCCGTCGAGCGCGCGCAGAAAAGCACGTTCGGCGGTCACCGCCATCGCGGTGGCGGGGTCGTCCAACGGCGCCAGCCGCTCGCGGGTGGCGTCGTCGTCGGTGCGGATCTCGACCGCGATCGCGCCTTGAGCCACCGCCGGCAGGAGCTCGTCGACGGCGATCGGCGCGCTCGCGGCGTCGGTGCGGCCGAGGCGGTTGAGCCCGGCCATCGCCAAGAGCGTGGCGTGGATGTCGCCGTTGGCGACGCGGGTCATCCGGGTCTGGACCGAGCCCCTGAGGTTGACCACCTGCACGTCCGGACGCAGCGCCAAGATCTGCGCGCGCCGGCGCAGTGACGAGCTGCCGACCACCGCCCCCGACGGGAGGTCGGCTAGGCGCGCGACCTCGCCCGCGATCAGGGCGTCACGGACGTCCTCGCGCGGCAGGACGGCGGCGAGGTCGAGGCCGTCGGGCAGGACGGTCGCCACGTCCTTGAGCGAGTGCACCGCGAGATCGATGCGACCGTCGAACAGCGCCTCCTCGATCTCCTTGGTGAACAGACCCTTGCCACCGATCTCGGAAAGCGGTCTGTCGAGGACGTGGTCGCCCGTCGTCTTGATGACGACCAGCTCGGTGGTGAGGTCGGGCGTGTCGGCTTCGAGCTCGCGGGCGACGGCGTCCGCTTGCACACGGGCGAGCGGCGAACCGCGGGTGCCGATCCTGAGATGTGTCATTTGGCGGTGAAAGCGCTGGAAGAACGGGTCATGGAGGAGGGGCCTAACATACCCGGCGGCCCCGACCAGACCGCCATTATGCTCGGTCTCGAGACGAGCTGCGACGAGACCGCGGCGGCGCTGGTGCGTGGCGACCGCACCGTGCTCGCGGCCCGCGTCGCGAGCCAGCTCGAGGCGCACGCGCCGTTCGGTGGCGTCGTCCCCGAGATCGCGGCGCGCGCCCACGTCGAGGCGCTCGATCACGCCGTTGCGGCGGTGATGGCCGAGGCCGGGCTGCGCTTCGCCGATCTCGCCGGCGTCGCGGCGACGACCGGTCCCGGCTTGATCGGAGGGCTGATGGTGGGCGCGGTGACGGGCAAGGCGCTCGCCGCCGCCCACGGCCGACCGTTCGTGGCGGTGAACCATCTCGAAGGCCACGTGCTCACCCCGCGGCTCACCGACGCCGTCGCCGTGCCCTACCTCGTGCTCCTGGTCTCCGGCGGCCACACCCAGCTCGTCCTGGTCGAGGCGGTCGGGCGTTACCGCCGGCTCGGCACCACCATCGACGACGCTGCCGGCGAGGCCTTCGACAAGGTGGCCAAGCTCTTGGGCCTGGGCTGGCCGGGCGGGCCGGCGCTCGAGCGCTTCGCCGCGGGCGGTGATCCCGCCCGCTTCCCGCTGCCGCGGCCTCTCACCGGCCAGCCCGGCTGTCACTTCTCCTTTTCGGGCCTCAAGACCGCGGTCCTGCACGCGCTCCGGCGCGAGGGCGACGCCGACGAGGCGCTGCGGCGCGACCTCGCCGCCAGCTTTCAGGCCGCGGCGGCCGAGGCAGATCGGAAGAGCGTCGTGTAGGGAAAGAGTGTAGATCTCGG
>CAZCVH010000023.1:0-15655 GCA_964502115.1 uncultured Geminicoccaceae bacterium | reverse complement strand
GCCAGATAGGTGAAGACGTGCAGCGCCGCCAGCATGGCGGTCCGCAGCACCGTGATCGCCACCAGGCCGGGCGTCAGACCGGCGACGTCCTCGAGCGCCAACAGCAGCCACGTCACCAGCGGCGGCTGGGCGTAGCGGTAGCTCCACGCCCAGCTCTGGGCGGACAGCACCTGCTCCGCGTCGTCGTAGCCCAGCGCCTCGGGCCAGAGGAGAAGGCGTACGGCGGCGTGCGCCGCCAGATAAAGGGCGAGCGTGCCGGCGGCGCGCGCCGGCGTTTCGAAGGCGGCCCGCCCCAAGGCCTGGAGTTTGGCGATCACCGATCGTTCCGATGCGTTGGACCCCGCGCTGGTTGCCAACCGCGCGGCCGCGGGGCAACGGGAAACCGCGCGCCCGGCCGTCGGGGCCGCGCCGCGTATCCTTCACGCCGGCGAGCGCATCTTCTAGAGGAGAGGCAACGTGGAGGGGCACCGACGATGGCCACGGCCAAGCGCGTACTGATCATCGACGACGACGCCGAGCTCAGGCGCGAGCTCGCCGACCTGTTGCACCTGCACGAGCAACTCGACGTTCGTGAGGCCGCCGACGGCCGCGGCGGTCTGGAGAAGGCGGCCGAAGGCCACGTCGATCTGATCCTGCTCGACGTCGGCCTGCCCGACAGCGACGGCCGCGACCTCTGCCGGCTGATGCGCAAGAAAGGGGTCAAGGCGCCGGTCATCATGCTCACCGCCGCCGACACCGACGCCGACGCCATCCTCGGCCTCGACAGCGGCGCCAACGACTACGTCGCCAAGCCGTTCCGCCTGCCACTCCTCTTGGCGCGCATCCGTGCCCAGCTGCGCCAGTTCGAGCTCTCCGACGACGCCAGCTTCCCCGTCGGCCCCTTCAGCTTCCGCCCGGCGGTCAAGATGCTCGTGGACGAGGGGCGCCAGCGCAAGGTGCACCTCACCGAGAAGGAGACCGCCATCGTCAAGTTCCTCTACCGCGTCGGCGACCGGCCGGTGCCGCGCGACCAGCTGCTCGACGAGGTCTGGGGCTACAACGCCGGCGTGACCACGCACACGCTCGAGACCCACATCTATCGCCTGCGCCAGAAGATCGAGGCCAGCCCCGAGCAGCCGAGCCTCCTGGTCACCGAGCCCGGCGGCTACCGCCTGGTGCGATGACGCCGGTGCGCCGTCCCTCACGCCGCCGCGATCAGCTGCTGGGCCTCGCGCTCACCGGCGCACTCGTGTTCGCCATGGGCGCCGCCGTGGTGGGGCTGGTGCTGGCGCTGGGGCTGTTCGTGGTGGCGATGCCGCTCACCACCGCGGCGATCGCCAGCGTGGCGGCGTGGGCCGGCTGGCGCTTGGTTCGACGCCGCCGTCGGGTGCGCGGCTGAACCGGCGAGCACGAGGAGACGCGGGTGAGCACCACCTCCAAGAGCCACGAACCGAGGTGGATCGTCCCACCGCCACCACCCGCGAGCCTGCCGGTCCGCGGCCGCGGCGAGCGCTTCGCGGTGCATCGGATCTACGGCGTCGGGCGCAACTTCGCCGAACACGCGGTCGAGATGGGCCACGACCCCGAGCGTGAACCGCCCTTCTTCTTTCAAAAGAACCCCGACAACCTCGTCGGCGACGGCGCCGATTTCCCCTACCCGCCGCGCACGCACGAGGTTCACCCCGAGGTCGAGCTGGTGGCCGCCCTCGGCCGTGGCGGCCGCGACATCGCCGTCGCCACCGCGCTCGACCATGTGTGGGGTTACGCCGTCGGCCTCGACATGACCCGCCGCGACCTCCAGCGCGAGGTCAAGGCGCTCGGCCGGCCGTGGGAGATCGCCAAGGCCTTCGAGCACTCGGCCCCCTGCGGCGCGCTGGTGCCGGCGGCCGAGATCGGCCACCCGAGGGCCGGCGCGATCCGGCTCGAGGTCGACGGCGAGCGTCGCCAGGCGGGCGATCTGGCCGAAATGATCTGGAAGGTCCCCGAGATCGTCGCCACCCTCTCCACCCTGTTCGAGCTGCGCGCCGGCGATCTGATCATGACCGGCACGCCCGCCGGCGTCGCCCCCGTCCGCCCCGGCCAGCGCCTGTACGCCCACATCGCCGGCGTCGGCGACCTGGAACTCGCCGTCACCGGCTGACCGGTCCGTCGCGGGCAAGCAGTGTACCGGCTCAGTCGCCGCCGGGTTCGGGGGCCAGGACCAGGTGCGCTCTCAGCCCGGGCGCGTTGTCGCCGAGCTCGAGGGCGCCGCCGTGGAGCTTGGCGACGGCGTGGACGAGCGCGAGGCCGAGCCCGTGGCCGGGGGTGTCGCGGGCGGCATCGAGACGGGTGAAGCGCCGCAGCACCTCGCCGCGCCGCTCGGCGGGGATACCCGGTCCGCTGTCGCGGACTTCGACGAACAGCCCGTCCCCGGCGTGGCCGGCGGCGAGGTCGACCCGGCCGCCGGCGGGCGTGAATTTGGCGGCGTTGTCGAGCAGGTTGGCGACCGCCTGGGCCAGCAGCGCCGGGTTGCCCCGGACGTTCAGATGCGTCGGGACGGCGTGGTCGAAGGCGATGTCGCGCTCCTCGAAGACGGCTTCGAAGAGTTCGCCGGCGTCGGTGACCAAAGCGGAGAGGTCGACCGTCTGGAAGCTCTGCTTGGGCGCGCCGCTCTCGGTGCTGGTGATCAACAGCACGGTGCGAAACAGGCGCAACAACCGGTCGAGGTCCTCGAGCGCCTCCTCCAGGGTTGCGCGCACCGGTCCCTCGGCCTGGGCGAGCGCGTCCTCGAGCTGGGTGTGCAGGCGCTGCAGCGGGGTGCGCAGGTCGTGGGCGACGTCGTCGGTGACCTGGCGCATGCCGCGAATGAGCGACTCGCTCTCGCTCAGGAGATGGTTGATCCGCAGCGACAGCCGGTCGAACTCGTCGCCGCCGTCGACCGGCAGGCGGACGTCCAGCGCCCCCGCCCGCACCCGGTCGATGGCGCCGCTCATCGACTCGACCCGGCGCTCGGTCTGGCGCGCCAGCCACAGCCCGCCGGTGAGGCCGATCACGAGCGCGCCCAGAAACGCGATCAACAGGCCGCGGTTGAGGGCGCGCTCAAAGCTCTCGCGCGTCGCCAGCGTGCGGCCGACGATCAGTTGGACGTCGTTCTCGAGGGTGAAGGCCCGCGCCCGCACCCGGACCTCGCGCTCGCCGGGCGGGGTGACCGGAAAGGTGATCCAGGCCGGGGTCTCCTCGACCCGGCCGGTCCAGCCGTCGACGTTGCCGGCGAGCTTGTCGCCGTCGGCGTCGGACAGGATGTAGACCGCCCCGCGGTAGGGCTGCCGCGCCCGGCGCTCGACCTCGTCGACGATGGCGTCGAAGCCCTGCTGGCCGTAGATCGCGCCCAAACCGTCGAGCTCGGCCTGGATCGCCGAGTTGGTCTCGGCCTCGATCGAGCGCTCGGCGATGATTTTGACCCCGCCCAGCGCCAGACCGAGGACGGCCAGGAGCAGACCGACATAGACCAGCGCCTGACGAAAGGCGGTGGTGCCGGCGAGCTTACGGATCGAGACCGAGGCGATAGCCGGAGCCCCTGACCGTGTGGATCAGCGGCGGCTCGAAGCCCTTGTCGACCTTCTGCCGCAGCCGCGCGATGTGGACGTCGACGACGTTGGTGTGCGGGTCGAACTGGTAGTCCCACACCTTCTCGAGCAGCATCGTCCGGGTCAGCACCTGCCCGGCGTGCTGCATCAGGCACTCGAGCAGCTTGAACTCGCGCGGCTGCAGGTTGAGGGACTTGCCGCCGCGCGAGCAGGTCCGGGCGAGGCGGTCCATCACCAGGTCGGCCACCTGCAGCTTGGTCTCGGCCGAGCCGGGCTCGCGCCGCCGCCCCAGCGCCTCGACCCGGGCCAAGAGCTCCGAGAAGGCGTAAGGCTTGACCAGATAGTCGTCGGCCCCGGCCCTCAGGCCCTCGACGCGATGGCCGACGTCGGCGAGCGCGGAGAGGACGAGGATGGGCGTGTCGTTGCCGGAGGCGCGCAGGATCTCGACGATGGACAGGCCGTCGCGCCCGGGCAACATCCGGTCCACCACGATGACGTCGAATTCCTCCGCGCCGGCGAGCGCGAGACCCTTCACCCCGTCGCCGGCGTGGGTGATGACGTGGCCCGCTTCGCTCATGCCGCGGGCGACGTGTTCGGCGGTGCGGGCGTCGTCTTCGATGATCAAGATACGCATGATCCGTATGTAGGCAGCGGTGCGCGCGGCGTTGAGAGGGCGCGTGAACGAAATTTCGTGACAACCGGACGAACGCGCCGACACTTTTATCGCCGGCAGGGTCGGCTCAGCCCCGCCGTGCGAGCGTGCGCAGCCTGAGCGCGTTGAGCTTGATGAACCCTTCCGCATCCTTCTGGTCGTAGACGACGTCGGACTCGAAGGTGGCGAGTTGCGGGTCGTAGAGCGCGTTCGGCGAGCGGCGCCCGACCACCTGCACCCCGCCCTTGAAGAGCTTGAGCCGGACCGTGCCGTCGACCCGGGCCTGGCTGGCATCGATCAGCGCCTGCAGCATCTCGCGCTCGGGTGCGAACCAGAAGCCGTTGTAGATCAGCTCGGCGTAGCGCGGCATCAGCTCGTCCTTGAGATGCGCCGCGCCACGGTCGAGGGTCAGGCTCTCGATGGCGCGATGGGCGTGCAGCAGGAGCGTGCCGCCGGGGGTCTCGTAGACGCCGCGGCTCTTCATGCCGACGAAGCGGTTCTCGACCAGATCGACCCGGCCGACCCCGTGATCCCCCGCCACCACGTTCAGCCGCTCCAAGAGGGCGGCCGGGCCGAGGCGGTCGCCGTCCACCGCCACCGGGTCGCCGCGCTCGAAGTCGATGTCGACGTAGGCGGGGCGGTCGGGCGCGTGCTCGGGCGCGACGCTCAAGGTGAACATGCCCTCGTCGGGCTCGACCCAGGGGTCCTCCAGCGCCAAGCCCTCGTAGGAGATGTGCAACAGGTTGGCGTCGGTCGAATAGGGCGGCTCGCCCAGCTTGCCGCGCGGGATCGGGATCTGGTGGCGCTCGGCGTAGGCGATCAGCCGCTCGCGCGAGTCGAGATCCCACTCGCGCCACGGCGCGATGACGCGGATACCCGGGTCGAGGGCGTAGGCGTTGAGCTCGAAGCGGACCTGGTCGTTGCCCTTGCCGGTGGCGCCGTGGGCGATGGCGTCGGCGCCGGTCTCGCGCGCGATCTCGACGAGGCGCTTGGCGATCAAAGGGCGCGCGATCGCCGTGCCGAGCAGATAGGTGCCCTCGTAGACCGTGTTGGCGCGGAACATCGGGAAGACGAAATCGCGCACGAACTCGTCGCGCAGGTCCTCGATGTAGATTTCGCCCACGCCCAGGAGCTGCGCCTTGTCGCGCGCCGGCTCGAGCTCCTCGCCCTGGCCGAGATCGGCGGTGAAGGTCACGACCTCGCAGGCATAGGTGTCCTGCAGCCAGCGCAGGATCACCGAGGTGTCGAGCCCGCCCGAATACGCCAACACCACCTTTTTGGGAGTTTCCGCCGCCACGTCACGCCTCTCCGCCAGACACCGTCGAACGGGTGCGGAACCTACGCGCTCGCGCGGCGGCTGCCAAATCTTCCGGCGCGCCGACGCTGCCGGCGGCGAGCGCGTCCGTCAAAAGCCGATCCCGGCGCCGAAGGAGATGCCGGTCACGCTGGCGCCGGCGATCCCGGTCACCCTGAGGCGCGCGCGCTGGACGGCGCCCTCGCCCCGGCTCAGGTCGACCTCGAAGCCGGCACCGTACTCGGCGAACCACGAGAACCCGAGGGCCTCCTGCTGGTCGCCCAGAAAGGCGTTGGCACCGAGGAGACCGGTCAGCAGCAGCGGGTGCGAGCCGAGGCGGAGCCCGGTGTCGTGCTTGTAGGCGGCCCTGGCGTTGACGGTCTGATTGACGGTCTCGGTCGCGAGCCGCTGGTCGGCGGCCCACAACGTGTCGAAGACCACGTGCGAGAGCTTGAGCCGCAGATCGATCACGTCGTCGTCGAGCGGACGTTGGTGGTCGACGCTCACACCCCAGCCGACGGCGGCGGACCATTGGCGCAAGTCGAGGCTCTCGTCGCCATCGCCGGCGATCGGCTCGGGCAGGCCGAACTCGTCGTCGACGTAGCCCACGCCGACGATGAGCAGCGGGCGGAGCCGGGTGAAACGGCCGACCTCCAGATCGGGTCCGACCGCACCGAAGGCGCCGACCGCATCGAAGCTGTTGGCCTCGGCGACCGCGTCGCCGAGGCGCAGATCCACCTTGGCGCGGGCGAAGCCGAGATTGCCTTCGAGGTAGAGCGGGCCGTCGCGGGTGGCGATCGAGATGTCGTTGGCGAGCCGCAGCGTGTCGACGCGCTGACCGGCGAGCTGGCCGTCGTCGTCGATCTCCAGCCGGCTGGCGGTGATGTCGGGGGTGATGGCGAGACCGACGATGCTCAAGAGTTGCGCGCCGGCCTCGCTCGCGGGCGGATCGCGCCGGGGCGTGGTCTGCGCGGCGGCGTCGGCGGCGACCAGCGCGAGCGCCGCGACGCCGACGGCGCCCCCCCGGCGCATCTCACGCCGCCGGGTCGACGGGTCCGTCTTGCGGCGCCGGGTTGGGGGCCTTGGCGACGCCGACCATCGCCGGACGCAGCAGCCGATCGCCGATGGCGTAGCCGATCGCCATGACCTCGGCGATGGTGCCGGGCGGGTGGGCGTCGGTCGGCACCTCGAACATGGCCTGGTGGCGCTGGTGATCGAACTTCTCGCCCTTCTCGGGCTCGATGCGGCGGATCTGGTGCCTCTCGAAGACCGAGAGCAGCGCCTTTTCGGTCATCTCGACGCCGGTCGCCAGGTTCGAGGCCCACTCCTCCTTCTCGCGGATCTCGGGCGGGATGTGGGCGACGGCGCGCGCGAGATTGTCCGACACCTCGAGGAGATCGCGCGCGAAGCCGGTGATGGCGTAGCGGCGCGCGTCCTCGAGCTCGCGGGCGCTGCGCTTGCGCAGGTTCTCCATCTCGGCGTGCGAACGCAAAAGCGCGTCCTTGGTCTGCGCCAACTCGGTCTCGAGCGCCGCGATCCGCGCCGCGGCGTCGCCCTCGTCGGCGGCGCCTTCGGGGCGGGCCGCCTCGGCTTCGGCCTTCGCGGCCTCGATGGCGGCCGCGTCGGTCTCGGCTTGCTGTTCCGGCTTATCGCTCATGCTCGTCCTTGACCTGACTGTGGGACAACAGGCGTCCGACGACACGCGCGGTGTAGTCGACCATGGGGATGATCCGGGCGTAGTTCATGTACATCGGGCCGACCACGCCGACCGCCCCCAGCACGCTCGATTTGCCGCTCTCGTCGGTATCGCCGCGATAGGGGGCGACCACCAGCGAGCAGCCGCTGAGCCCGAAGAGCTCGGTCTCGGCGCCGATGAAGATCTGCACCCCGTCGCTCTCCGCCGCGCGATCGATCAGACGCAACAGGTTCTTTTTGGTCTCCACCGCCTCGAACAGCGAGCGGATCCGCTCGAGTTCGACCAGATTGGTGACGTCGCCGAGGAGGTGGGCCTGCCCCTTCAAAATGAGCACGCCGCCGTCGTCGTTGGCCGATTGGCTCCAGATGGCGAGACCGGCCTCGACCACCCTCTGCGACAGCTCGTCGAGTTGCGAGCGCTGGGTCTCCAGCTCATCGGCGATGAGCTGGCGGGCCTCGGTCAGGTTGCGGCCGGCGAGTCGGGCGGTGAGGTAGTTGCCGGCCTCCATCAGCCGCGCCGTGCTCATCCCCAGCGGCAGGTCGATGATGCGGTTCTCGACCAGCCCGCCCTCGTGGACGACGACGACCAGCGCGCGGCCCGGCGAGAGCGGGACGAACTCGACGTGCTTGAAGGGCGCGTCGGAGGTGGGCGCGATCACCAGCCCGGCATGGCGGCTCAACCCGGAGAGCGTGTCGGAGGCGTCGGAGAGCACGGCCTCGACGCTGCGGCCGCTGCCGGCGCAGCGGGTCTCGATGTCGGCCTTCTCGGCCTGGGTCAGGTTGCCGACCTCCAACAGGCCATCGACATAGAGCCTGAGGCCGGCGTCGGTCGGCAAGCGGCCGGCGGAGGTGTGCGGCGCGTAGAGCAGGCCGGCCTCCTCGAGGTCGGACATGACGTTGCGGATCGTCGCCGCCGACAAGGGCTGCGCCAGCCGCCGTGCCACGGTGCGCGAGCCGACCGGTTCGCCCGACGTCACATAGGCGTCGATGATGTGGCGAAACACGTCGCGCGAGCGCTGGTTGAGCTCGTTGATCATCACGCTCATGTCACGAGAAATCGTCTCACGGATGCCGCATGTGGGCCACCGCGCTCACCGCGTCAACCGCCGCGCCGGCGGGTTCGGGCCGGGTCTACTCGCGCGTGCGTCGCCCCTTCGGCCGCGCCAGCGCGAAGCGTTTCGGCCCCTGCCGCCCCTCGGGGTCGGCCGCCGGCGTCGGTCGCGGCTCGGCGACCCGAACGGCGATCGGCCTCCCGCCCAGATCCGAACCGTTCAAGGCTTCGGCGGCCTGCACGCACTCCGCCTCGGTTTCCATCATCACGAACCCGAACCCTCGCGACCGACCGGTCTCACGATCATAAATGATTTTAATCTCTTCGACTTCACCGTATCGGCCGAAAAGTTCGCGCAGGCTCTCCTCGCCGGCGGAATAAGGAAAGTTGGCGACGAACAGTTTCCTGCTCATACGATTTCGCCCCGAACGATGGCGCCGCCCCCAATACGGCACCGGAAGCACCCTTATACAACGCCAACGAGACGTTGACGAGCCACAGACGGGAACGATTCAGATCCGGTTTTCGGCGCGATCGCTGGTCGCGCCCTCGGCGGCCATCTCCTCCGCCAACAGAGCCGCTTCCGCCTCGATCTGAGCGATCGCCGCTTCCTGCGCGAGCGCGGTGGCGACCGGCGACGCCCGCGGGATCAGCACCGTCGGCCCGCGCACGTCCGCCGGCACCGTCGGTCGCCGGAACGTCCGGTAGAACCCGAAAACGGCGAGCACGAGTTGGACCGCCCCGAGGAAGAGCGCGAAGCCGAGCGGGCCGAACGCGCTCATCGCCAGGCCCACCGCGAACGGCCCGACGGCGGCGCCGACGCCGTTCAAGAGCGTCAGCCCGCCCGCCGCCGCCACCATCGCGTCGGCGCCGAGATAGTCGTTGGTGTGCGCGACGCTAATCGAATAGAGCGGAAAGCCGATCGCCGCGGCGACCACCACCAGGGCGAGCGCGGCGACGCCGCCGACGACCGTCGCCGCGACACCCGCCGCTCCGCTCACCGCCACGGCGGCGATGATGACGAGGCGGCGGTCGAAGCGGTCGGCGAGATAGCCGAGCGGGAACTGCACCACCATCGCCGCAAGAAGGATGACGAACATGAAGCTCGCCACGTCGGCGGTGGCGAGCCCGGATTGGCGGGCGAAGACCGCGCCCATGCCGAGCACCGAGCCGACGACGACGCCGCTGGTGACGACCCCGACCACACCGAGCGGCGAGCTGCGGTAGAGACGGCGGAAATCCGTCGGGCCGGCGGCAGCGATCTTGGGTGTCGGACCGGTGGAGAGCAGCATCGGCACCACCGCCAGCGACACCAGCACCGACACCACCGTGAACGGCACGAAGTCGCGTGGGTCGGCGACGTTCAACAGGATCTGGCCCAACGCCATCCCGCCCGACGACACGATCATGTAGACGCCCAGCACGCGGCCGCGGGCGTCGTTGCGGGTCTCGCTGTTGAGCCAGCTCTCGGCGACGATGAAAAGGGCCGCGAAGGCGAAGCCCGACATCACCCGCATCAAAGCCCATACCACCGGCTCCAGAAACACCGCATGGAGCAGCACCGCCGCCGACGCCACCGCCGCGAAGGCGGCGAAGACGCGGACGTGGCCGACCTGGCCGATGAGGCGCGGCGCGAGCGCCGCCCCGGCGAGAAGCCCGGCGTAGAAGCTCGACATCACCACGCCGGTCACCGCCGTCGCGAAACCCTCGATGTCGGCGCGCACGCCCAAGAGCGTGCCCTGCAGGCCGTTGCCGAGCATCAACAGCGCCATGCCCAAAAACAGGGCCCAGGCGGAGCGCAGGACGTTTTCCATCGGCGAACGACCGGGCGGCGACGCGAAACGGGCGCCCGCACGGTGCGGACGCCCGTCGACCGGCACCGGTATGCGCCCGGCTCAGACGTTCAACAAGAGGTGCTCGCGCTCCCAGCTCGAGATCACGGTCTGATAGGCCTCGTGCTCGGCCTCGCGCACCGCCAGCAAGAGCTCGACGAAGCGCTCCCCCAACACCTCCTTCAAGGGCCGCGAGGCGTTGAGCTTGGCGAGCCCGTCGGGCATCTGCCGCGGCAGCGTCTGGGCGCGGCGGTAGGCACTGGTCTCCAGCGGCTCCGTCGGCTCGAGGCCGTCGACCATGCCGATATAGCCGCAGGCGAGGGTAGCGGCGATGGCGAGGTAGGGATTGGCGTCGGCGCCGGCGACGCGGTTCTCGACCCGCCGGTCGACGCGGCCGCTCTCGGGCACGCGCAGGCCGACGGTACGGTTCTCCCAGCCCCAATGGGTATTGATGGGGGCGTCGGAGTGCCGGCGCAGACGGCGGTAGGAGTTCACGTTGGGCGCCAACAGCGGCATCGACGCCGGCAGGTAGCGCTGCAGCCCGGCGATGTGGGCGCGAAAGAGGCGTGAGTTGCGCCCATCCGCATCGGCGAAGAGGTTCTCGCCCGTGCCGCTGTCGACCACGCTCTGGTGGATGTGCATCGCACTGCCCGGCTCCGCCTGCAGCGGCTTGGCCATGAAGGTGGCGTAGATGCCGTGCTTGAGCGCGGCCTGGCGCAGGGTCCGCTTGAACAGGAAGGTCTGGTCGGCGAGATCGAGCGGGTCGCCGTGATTGAAGTTGATCTCCATCTGCGCCACGCCCTGCTCGTGGGTGAGCGTGTCGATGTCGATCTCCTGGACCTCGCACCAGTCGTAGACGTCCTCGAAGATGGGATCGAACTCGTTGGTGGCCTCGATGCCGTAGGCCTGCCGGCCGGTCTCGGCGCGGCGCGAGCGCCCGATCGGCGGCTGCAGCGGGTAATCCGGGTCGTCGTTGATCTGGGTGAGGTAGAATTCGAGCTCCGGCGCCACGATCGGCCGCCAGCCGCGCCCCGCGTAGGCCGCCAGCACGCGCTTGAGGAGCTGACGCGGGGCGATCTCGTTGGCCGAGCCGTCGTGGTCGGTGACGTCGCAGATCACCTGCGCGGTGGGCTCGTCGTACCAGGGCACCAGCCGCATCGAGGTCGCGTCCGGCACCATGCGGACGTCGCGGCTGACGGGGTCGACGATGGACCAGACATTGTCGGGATAGTCGCCGGTGACGGTCTGCACCAGGACGCTCTCGGGCAGCCGCAGCGCCCCGTCGGCGGTACCCCGGATGAACTTCTCCGCCGGCAGGATCTTGCCGCGCGGGATGCCGGAGATGTCCGCGAGCAGACACTCGATTTCGGTGATGCGCCGGTCGCGGATCCAGACGTCAAGCGACATGGCCGGCTCGACGCTCGCGGGCGCGCTCGCGCGTGGCCTCGGCGAAGGCGCGAAAGAGCAGGGTCGAACTCCGGTTCATCAGCGGGCGGAATTCCGGATGCCACTGCACCGCGAGCGCGAAGCGCGGCGCGTTCGCCACCCGCAGCGCTTCGACCGTGCCGTCCTCCGCCACCGCCTCGACGACGAGCGGCTCGGCGACGCGGTCGATACCCTGGCCGTGCAGCGAGTTGGTCTCGATGCGCTCGCGCCCGAGCAGCGCGGCGAGCGCGCCGCCCGGCGTCAGGCGCACGTGGTGGCGGGGTTCGTAGCGCGCCTTCGGCGATTTCGACTTGTCGGAGCGGTGGTCGAGACGGCCGTCGACACGGTGAAGCTCTTGATGCAGCGTACCGCCGAAGGCGACGTTGAGTTCCTGCGCGCCGCGGCAGATCCCCAAAAGCGGCACCCCGAGCGCAACCGCGCGACGGGCGAGCGCCAGGGTGGTGGCGTCACGGGCGGGATCGGTGCGATTGTCCGCCGGCTCGGGCCCGCCGGCGTAATGGTGGGGTTCGATGTTCGAGGGGCTGCCGGTGAGGACCACGCCGTCGAGCTGGGCCAGGGCATGGTCGACGTCCAGGCGCTCGCCCAACGCCGGGATCAGCAGCGGCAGCGCGCCGGCGGCGTCGGTCACCGCCGTGACGTACTTCTCGCCCACGCTGTGGAACGGAAACGCCTCCGGTACCTTGCGGCAACAGCTGATGCCGACGACGGGGGCGGGCTCGGGCGGCGGCGGAGTGCTGTCCATCACGGCTGGTTGAGCGTCACCGCACGGTCGATGTCAAGGCGAGGGCGAGAGCCGCCGCCCGGCCAACGAGCCCGTCCGCAGACGGGCTCGCCGACCTCATCGCGGCGCGGCGGGCCTCACGCCTCCGCCTTGGTCTCCTCGATCACCGGGCCGCCAACACCGCCGTTGGCGTGGCCGTTGGTGATCGCGATCTTCTTGGGCTGCATCGCCTCCGGCACGCGCCGCACCAGTTCGATCACCAGCATGCCGTGCTCGAGCCGAGCCCGCTGGACCTCGACGTGGTCGGCCAGCTGGAACTTGTGCTCGAAGGCGCGCTGGGCGATCCCGCGATGCAGATACTCGACGTTCTGCTCATCGCGATTGGCGGCCTGGCCGCGAACGATCAACACGTTCTGGTGCTGGGTGACGTCGATGTCGCTCTCGCCGAAGCCGGCAACCGCGATCTCGACGCGATAGGCGTCCTCGGCGGTCTTCACGATGTTGTAGGGCGGATAGGACACCTGGGCCTGCTCGCGAAAGGCGGTGTCGAGCATCTTGTCCAGCGCATCGAAGCCCACGCTCGAGCGGAAGAGCGGGGTTAGATCCAGCGTACGCATGGGTTAGTTCTCCAGTTGAGCAACCAACGATCATGGACCCCGAAAGCGTCCACGCCCGATAGATAAGCAACGTCGCCACAGCTTCAAGCCCGCGACCTCGCAACGCGCGGCCGGGCTCACCGGTTGACGGCCGGGGCCGATCGCGAGGAGTGCATGCCATGGTGACGTCCAAGGACGATCGAGGCGACGCCGAGGGAGGGTCGCGCCGCTTCGTCTTCAAGATCTGGGTCGTGGTGACCGCGCTGATGATGGCGGGGGCCTGGATCCTCGGCCGCGTCGTCGAGGACGACCGCATCGAGTTCGTCTTCGCGGGGGTGGTGTTTAGATCCTAACCGCGGTTCTGCTGTTCTTGGGGCTGGCTTGGCTGATCGACCTCGTGCGCCGCGAGCCGCCGCGGCGCGGCTGAGGTCTCAGCGCGAATCCGCGGTGTTGGTGGCCGGCCCGTCGGCCGCGCCACCGCTCGTCATCGCCCGCGGGGGAAAGCTCGGGCGCGCCGCCGGCGCGGGCGTCGCCATGTGCAGCGTCTGCTGCGGAAACGGGATCTCGATGCCGAGCTCGTCGAAGCGCTTCTTCAAGCGGCGATTGTACTCGCGGCCGACCGCCCACTGCTGCAGCGGCCGGGTCTTCATCCGCGCCCGGATGACGACCGCGCTCTCGGTGAAATGATCGACGCCGGCGATCTCCAACGGCTCGACGATCAACCGCCGAAACGCCCGCTCGTGCTGCATCTCGGCGCCGATCTCGGCCATCACCGCCATCACCCGATCGACGTCCTCCTTATAGGCCACCCGCACGTCGAAGACGTAGTAGGAGAAGTCCTTGGTGAGGTTCGAGATCGTCGAGATCTTGCTGTAGGGGATGGTGTGCACTTGGCCGTCATAGGCCCGGAGGCGCACGATCCTGAGCGTCACCGCCTCGACCACGCCCACCTTGCCGCCGAGATCGGCGATGTCGCCGACGGCGATGGTGTCCTCGAGAAGGATGAAGAAGCCGGTGATGATGTCCTGAACGAGCTGCTGCGAGCCGAAGCCCACCGCCAAGCCGATGACGCCGGCACCGGCCAACAGCGGCGCCAGGTTCACGCCGAGCTCACTCAACGCGATCATGCTCGCGGTGACCCAGATCAAGACGAAGGCGACGTTGCGGCCGATGGCCAAGAGCGTCTGACTGCGGCTGGAGCGGACCGGCCGACCCAGATTGTCGGTCTCGTCGATGGCGCTGGCGATCATCCGGCTGACCACCGTCCAGATCGCGTAGGCGATCGCCAGGGCGAGCGCGGCCGCGATGACCGCGGTGCGCAACGCTTGGCCGGCGTCGCTCTGCAGCCAGCCCCAGACGTCGACGCCCCAGGCCTGCAGAATCAAGATCGAAGCCACCGCGAAGGTCACGATCCGCAGCACGAAGTTCAGCGGCGAACGGGCGGCGGTGCCGATGACGTCGCTGACATCGACCGCCGCTTCCTCCTCGCTCGCGCGCTCCGTCTCACGGTCGAGCGCCCGCGAGGTCAGCCAGACGTTCACCAGCCGGGCGAAGAACCCCAACACGAGGGTGACGCCGAGCGCGCGGAGGAGAAATGCCGGCCCGCCGGCGATCTCCAGCGCCCAGGCGCCGTAGACGACGAGGCCGAACAGGATCGCCACGACATGCCAGATGCGGGCCACCGAGTTCCACGGCAGGAACCGGCCGACGAGGCCGGTCTCGTGGCCGGCGGCGAGGCGGCGCAGGCCGTCGGCGCCCAGCCGACGGAAGCGCAACACCAGCCGGACGTACAAAAGGAAGGTGACGAAGAAGAGCAGATGCTCGAGGAAGCCGTGCACCGTCCAGGGCAGCCCCAGCGCCCGCGCCGCCTGCAACGCGAAATAGCCGTAGCCGCCGACGGCGAGAACCCCTACCGCCGAGCGCTGGATCGCGGCGCCGGTGTCCGCCTCGACCGGGAACAGCCGCATGTGCGGATTGCGGACATTGAGGACGGCACGCATCACCGCGGTGACCGCGGTCACGAAGGCGAGGCCCTCGACCAGCGAGCGCGTCACCGCGGCGGTGTAGGCGCCGAGACCGACCACGACCCCCACGCCCGCGGCGGCGGCGACGAAGGCGGCGACCGGAAGCACCCGCACCGCGGCGTGGAGGACGAGCGCACCGGCGAAATGCAAGGGCGTCGGCGGGGCGTAATCGTCGAAGGCGGCGCGCAGCCCGCGCAAGAAACGCCGCAACGCCAATGCCGGCACGAGACCGGCGCCGATCACCAGCCCGATCCGACTCAGCGTGTCGACCCAGAACCCGCGACGATCGGGATCACGGATCTGGCCGGTGAGCCACTGCCCCAGATTGCGGATGCGGCTGCCGGACTCCATGACGGCCCGCAAGCTCTGCTCGACCGCGGCGACGCGCCGGTCGATCCTCGCCTGCAGCCAGTCCACCGGCTCGGTCACGGCCGACTCGGCGGCATCTGGGCGACGCGCCTGCTCGACCGCCGTCACGGCCCGGAGCGTCTCGAGCAGCCGGCGGCGTTCGGCCTCGTCCTCCAAGAGCGCGATGACGCGGTCGACGGTCGCCGGATCCACCTCGGCGAGCGCGTCGCGCGCCGACGGTGAAACCTCCGCGCCGGCCGGAGGGAACGGCCGCACCGGCAAAGCTGGGCCGGCCCTCGCCCCGGCGGCGTCACCGGTGACGTCTCGAGCATCGCCTTCGCCCGCGTCCGCGCCGGCGGTGGTCGCGGGCTCCGCCGCCGCATCCGCGCCCGCATCCACCGCCGACTACACCGATTCAGCCGACGGTCACGCTGGCCCCGACCTCATCCCC
>CAZCVH010000022.1:0-15826 GCA_964502115.1 uncultured Geminicoccaceae bacterium | reverse complement strand
CGAGATCGTTTCACGTGACTGGAGTTCAGACGTGTGCTCTTCCGATCTCGGAGGCGTGGCTCGCGGCGGTGAGCGCGGCGACCGGCCGGCGCGGCAAACGCCTGCGCCTGCCGATCCGGCTCGCGCTTTCGGGCCGATCCGATGGACCGCCGCTCGGCGATCTGCTAGCGCTCGTCGGACGCGAACGGGCGCGGCGGCGGTTGCGCGGCGAGCGCGCCTGACGTCGACCCGATCCGGTCACGAGGTTGCGGAACCGTGACGGCCACCCTGCACTTCTACAACACGCTGACGCGCGACAAGGAACCCTTCGTCCCGCTGCGGGCGAACCACGTCGGGCTCTACGCCTGCGGTCCCACGGTCTACGGCCCGATCCATATCGGCAACGCACGGCCGCTGATCGTCTTCGACGTCCTCTACCGCTTCTTGAAGCACCGCTTCCAGCACGTGACCTACGTCCGCAACATCACCGACGTCGACGACAAGATCATCGCCCAGGCCCACGCCAACGACGAACCGATCCAGGAGCTGACCGAGCGCACGATCGAGCAGTTCCATCGCGATCTGGTGGCGTTGAAATGCCTCGATCCGGACGTCGAGCCGCGCGCCACCGAGCACGTCGCCGAGATGATCCGGTTGATCGAGACGCTGTTGCGCCAGGGCGTCGCCTACGAGGCCGAAGGCCACGTGCTGTTCCACGTCCCGGCGATGGCGACCTACGGCCGGCTGTCGCGGCGCGAGCGCGACGACCAGATCGCGGGGGCGCGGGTCGAGGTCGCCCCCTACAAGCGCGACCCCGCCGACTTCGTGTTGTGGAAGCCGGCGGCCGAGGGCGAGGCGGGCTGGGACAGCCCCTTCGGCTTCGGCCGGCCGGGCTGGCACATCGAGTGCTCGGCGATGAGTGCCCAGTATCTGGGCGTGCCCTTCGACATCCACGCCGGCGGCGTCGATTTGATCTTCCCGCACCACGAGAACGAGATCGCCCAGAGCTGCTGCGCCCACGGCACCACCGACCTCGCCCGCTACTGGCTGCACAACGGCTTCGTCACCGTCGAGGGTGAGAAGATGGCGAAGTCGGCGGGCAACTTCGTGACCGTGGGCGAGGCGCTGGAGGAGATGCCCGGCGAGGTCTTCCGCTTCTGGATGCTCGGCGCGCACTACCGCCAGCCGCTCGACTATTCGGCGAATGCCTTGCGCCAGGCGCGTGGCGGGCTCGAGCGGATCTACCGCAGCCTCGCCGAACTCGACGAGGTCGAGGCGGCGGCGAGCGCACCGCCGCCCTTGGAGGTGCTCGAAGGTCTCGCCGACGACCTCAACACGCCGCGCGCCATCGCCGGCCTGCACGTCCTCGCCGGCGAGGCCAACAAGGCCAGTCGCGAGCGCGACCGCGCCCGGCTCAAGCGCCAGCTGCTCGAAGGCGGCGCGCTGTTGGGGCTGTTGGACGAGCCGCCGCGGGCCTGGCTGCAGGGCGGGGTCGAGGCCGAAGCCGGCGAGATCGAGAGCCTCATCGCCGAGCGCGACCAGGCCCGCGTCGCCCGCGACTTCCGCCGCGCCGACGAGATCCGCGACACGCTCAAGGCCCGCGGCATCATCCTCGAGGACGGCCCGCAGGGGACGACCTGGCGCCGAGAGGGTTGAGCCCGGCCCCGCTCCGGCCGCCACGACCGCTGGAGCCCCCCGCGACCGCCGGACGCACCACCATGTCGTGGGCGGCGTGTACGAGTCCGCGTGACATGCGCCGGCAGAGATGTCACCGGTGTTGCATCGCATCATAAAAAAAGACTGATCGATCGCCTGCGCGGCGGCGGCTGTGGTGGTTCCCGCTCGAATGTTTGGAGGTTTCCATGTTCGAGACGGCCGATTCCCGTGCCCTCCCGCCCGAGGAGGGCAAGCGGCGCGAGCAGCGTGCGCTCGACGCCCTTTACGAAGTCGGCAAGATGCTCGCCGGCGGCGGCGATGCCGAACGTCTGCTGACACCGGCGCTGCGCGTCCTCGCCTCCTTCACCGAGCTGCAATACGGCTTGGTCGCGCTCGCCCCCTCGGACCACCGGCCGGGCGACGGCGACGTCGGCGGGCCACGCTTCGTCGCGGCGGCGGAGCCGCCGGTACCGCGCGCCCTCACCGCGGCGCTCGCCCCGGTCTTCGAAGGGGTGCGGCGGACCGGCGTCGCCGCGGTCTACAAGGACGTGATCGCCGAGCTCGGCGCCGACGCGGCGCCGGCCGGCCTCGCCGCCGAGACCACTGCGGCGCTGTTGGCGGTGCCGATCCGCGCCGTCGACGGCGGCGGGCGCACCACCGGCGTGCTCGCCGCCTACCGCGTCGACCGCTGCGGCGAACCCCGCATGCTCGGCGGCGACCTGCGGCTGTTGGCGATGGTGGCGGCGCTGATGGCGCAAGCGTTGCGCGCCTCACCACCCGCGGCCGAGCCCGCCGGCGATGCGGCACCACCGCCGCCCGCGGCCGGCGAACCGGCGTGGCCGGCCGGCCTGGTCGGCGGCAACATCGTCGGTGACAGCCCCGAGATTCGGGGCGTGCTCCAGCGCATCACCAAGGTCGCGCCGACCCGCGCGGCGGTACTCCTGCGCGGCGAGAGCGGCACCGGCAAGGAGCTCTTCGCCGCCGCGATCCATCGCCTCAGCAACCGCCGCGACAAGCCGATGGTCAAGCTCAACTGCGCCGCGCTGAGCGAGAACCTGCTCGAATCCGAGCTCTTCGGCCACGAGAAGGGCGCGTTCACCGGCGCGATCGAGCGCAAGAAGGGCCGCTTCGAGCTCGCCGACGGCGGCACGCTGTTCCTCGACGAGATCGGCGAGATCTCGCCGGCCTTCCAGGTCAAGCTGCTGCGGGCGTTGCAGGAGGGCGAGTTCGAGCGGGTCGGCGGCAGCCAGACCCTCCGCGTCGACGTCCGCGTCGTCGCCGCCACCAACCGCGATCTCGAGGCCGCGGTGGTGACCGGCCACTTCCGCGCCGATCTCTATTTCCGGATCTGCGTGGTGCCGATCACGCTGCCGCCGTTGCGCGAACGCCGCGGCGACATCCCGCCGCTCGCCAACGCCTTTCTCGACCGCTTCAACCGCGAGAACGGCACCCGGTTGCGCTTCAGCCAGCGGGCGCTGGCCCATCTCGCCGGCTGTTTCTTCCCCGGCAACATCCGCGAGCTCGAGAACTGCGTGAGCCGGGTGGCGACCCTGGCGGCCGGGCCGGTGATCGACGTCGACGACCTGTCCTGCGTCGGGGACGACCGCCTGTCGCCGCTGCTGCGACGCCGCAGCGAGGAGGCCCCGGCCCCACGGGGCCTCGCCGAGGGCGAGCCCGCTCCAGCGGCGTCGCCGCCGGCCGTGGACGAGGTGCCACCGCTCGAGGACGGCCGGCGCACGGCCGAGGGCTCGACCGCGCGCAGCCGCCAGGAGCTGATCGACGCCATGGAGAAGTCGGGCTGGGTCCAGGCCAAGGCGGCGCGGCTCTTGGGGCTCACCCCGCGCCAGATCGCCTACGCCTTGAAGAAACACGGCATCGACGTCGTGAAGTTCTGAACGCCGTGTCGCGTTCGCGACGACATGTCGGAGGTCGGACAGGTGCGAGACCCGGCACTTGTGCGTTTTTACCTGAACCATCAATGCCTTAGACGGTTGGCACAGCGCTTGCGCGGAAGTTCGCGAACCGCCAGCGAACGGATCTGCCGATGAGCGCCGACGTCATCCGCCTCGCAGACCTGAAGATCGGCTCGCCCCGAGGTCCGAGCCGCCCGGCCACGAGCGGCTGCAGCGCCTCGGCCTGCGGCGCGCCGGCCAAGCCCGAGGACGTGCCCGCGGCGACCTGGGCCAAGATCCAGGACCACCCGTGCTTCGCGGAGGAGGCTCACCACTACTTCGCGCGCATGCACGTCGCGGTGTCGCCGGCCTGCAACATTCAGTGCAACTACTGCAACCGGCGTTACGACTGCGCCAACGAAAGCCGGCCGGGCGTCGTCTCCGAACGCCTCACCCCCGACGAGGCGGCGCGCAAGGTGATCGCGGTGGCGAACGAGGTGCCGCAGCTCGCGGTGCTCGGCATCGCGGGACCCGGCGACGGCGCCTACGATTGGGCCAAGACCAAGGCCACCTTCGAGCGCGTCCACGCCGAACTGCCCGACCTCAAGCTGTGCCTGTCGAGCAACGGCCTGGCACTGCCGGATCACGTCGACGAGCTGAAGGAGATGAACGTCGCCCACGTCACGGTCACCATCAACATGGTCGACCCGGAGGTGGGCACCTTGATCTACCCCTGGATCTTCTACCAGGGCCGGCGCCGCCATGGCCTCGAGGCCTCGCAGATCCTGCACGAGCGGCAGATGGAGAGCCTCGAGCGGCTGGTCGCGGCCGACATCCTCGTCAAGGTGAACTCGGTCCTGATCCCGGGCATCAACGACGAGCACCTGCCGGCGGTGCACGAGGCGGTCACCGCGCGCGGCGCCTTCCTCCACAACATCATGCCGCTGATCTCCGCGCCCGAGCACGGCACCGCCTTCGGCCTCGAAGGCCGCCGCGGCCCGACTGCCGCCGAGCTGCAGGAGGTGCAGGCGCGCTGCGGCGGCGGAGCGCGGCTGATGCGCCACTGCCGCCAGTGCCGCGCCGACGCGGTCGGCATGTTGGGCGAGGACCGCGGCCAGGAGTTCACCCTCGATAAGCTTCCCGAGGAGGTCAGCTTCGATCCCACCGAGCGCGACGCCTATCGCGCCTGGGTCGAGGTCGAGCGCGCCGACCGCCGCGAGGCCACCGCGGCCGCCGACGCCGAAGCCGAAACCGCCGCGACGGCCGCGGCCGCCCCGCCGCTGCGCGTGGCCGTCTGCACCAAGGGCGGCGGTCGCATCAACGCGCATTTCGGCAAGACGCAAGAGTTTCAGATCTACGACGTCGATGCCGGGGGCGTACGGTTCGTCGCCCCACGCCGGCTCGACACCTACTGCATCGGTGGGCGCGGTGACGAGAAGGCGATGGCGGCGATCAAGGAGGCGCTCGCCGACGTCCAGGTGGTCTTGTGCGAACGCATCGGCAAACGCCCCCGGCGCGAGCTCGCCGTCGCCGGGATCGCGGCCATTGACGCCTTCCCGCGCGCCTACATCGAGACGGCGATCGCCTCCCTCTACGCCCGCACCGGCCGTGCCGACGGCACCGTCGGCGCCTGAGAGTCACCAACCCGAGGAGATCACTCCATGGCCTACAAGATCCTGACCTCCCAGTGCACCGTCTGCGGCGCCTGCGAGTTCGAGTGCCCCAACGCCGCCATCAGCCTCAAGCGCGGCACCTACGTCATCGACCCGATCCTGTGCAACGAGTGCGAGGGCTTCTTCGACGCGCCGCAATGTGACGAGGTCTGCCCGGTGCCCGGCACCTGCGTGCCGGCGAAGCCGAGCGGGAAGTCCGCCCGTGGCTGAGGCCCCGCTCGAGATCTACGAGCCGCCGCGCTTCACCCCCGGCACCGGCGTCCGCGCGACCACCTCGGTACGCAACGACGGCACGGTGCCGGGTTTGGAGCGCGGCGACTGGGTCGTGAGCGCCGGCGAGCGCGGCTACGTCCGCGACGTCGGCATCTTCCTACAGCGCTTCTACGTCTACGCCGTCGAGTTCGTCGAGCGGGGTGCCATCGTCGGCATGCGGGCGCACGAGCTCGACCTCGACGAGACGGCGGAGATCGGGCGATGAAGGTGACGGTTCGCGCGACGAACGCCGGTTTCGAGGTCTACGTCCCCAAAAAGGACCTCGAAGAGCGCGTCGTCGCCACCGAGACACCGTGCTTGTGGGGCGGCTGGGCGCGGCTCGCCAACGGTTGGGTGCTGGCGATGCCGGCGCTCGACCCGCCGCCGCGCCTGCCGACCACCGTCGAGGCCAAGCGTCTCGCGGCCGAGGAGGTCTGAGGGCGTGAACGCGGCGTCGCCGCCGCTCGCGGCGGCGCTGCGCGGCGTCGTCGAGGGCTCCGTCGTCCCCTATCTCGGCGCCGGCGTCGCCGGCCTCGGGGATGGCGAGGTTCCGGCGTCGCCGGCGGCGCTCGCCGGCATCATCGAAGCCCAGGTCCGGCCGCCCCGACGGGCGGCCGGTAATCTCTGGGCGGTGGCGCAGTTCGTCGAAACCCGCCGCCACCGCCGCACCGTCGCCGCCATCGTCGAACGCGCGTTCGCGCGCCCGGCGGGCGACAACCCGATCCACCGCTGGCTCGCCGCCGTCCGCCCACCCCTGGTCGTCGACGCCTGGTACGACGCGGGGCTGGTCGACGCCTACGCGGCCGCCGCCGGCGACGGTTGGGGGCGGGTGCAGGCGGTGAGCCGTCACGACGTCCGGGGCGAGGCCTGGACCCGCGCCTTCGACGCGCGCGGCGAGCCGTGCGCCGACGGCCCCGATCCGGCGTGGCCGGCCCTGATCTACAAGCCGCACGGGCTGGCCCGCGCGGGTTCCAGCTTTCTTCTCTCCGACAGCGACTACGTGCCGGTGCTGACGGAGATCGACATCCAGACCCCGATCCCGGCCGAGGTGCAGACCCGCCGGCGCGGGCGTGGCTTCTTGTTCCTCGGTTGTCGCTTCGACGACCAGATGTTGCGGATGTTCGCGCGCCAGATCGTCAAGCGCAGCGGCGGGCCGCACCTGGCCGTGCTCGACGGCCCGCTCAGCCGCATGGAAGCGCGCTTCCTCGAGGCCGAGGGCATCGTTCGCGTCGACCTCGACCTCGCCGCCGTCGTCGGCGCGCTCGAAGCCGCCGGCTGAGCGCCGCGTCGGCGTCGCAAAGCCTCGGGCTTTGTCGGGCTTTGTCGGGTTCGTCACAACGCCGCCTCCCCCATCGAAGGTCGAAACGCCTCCTCCAAGCACCTGACGAACAACGAGAAATTCGCGTGCCGACCACTTGGCACGGTTCCTGCTCAAAGAGAGTTCGACGGCAGCGGCAAGGCCACACGCGGCCGGGCCGAGCGCTTCGAAGGGATAGCCATATGAGTAAGCTGCGCCAGATCGCGTTCTACGGCAAAGGCGGCATCGGCAAGTCCACCACGTCGCAGAACACGCTCGCGGCGTTGGCCGAGCTCGGCCAGCGCATCCTCATCGTCGGCTGCGATCCGAAGGCCGACAGCACCCGCTTGATCTTGAACGCCAAGGCGCAGAGCACCGTGCTCCACCTCGCCGCCGAGGCCGGCTCGGTCGAGGACCTCGAACTCGAGGACTGCGTGCGCGCGGGCTTCGCCGGCATCAACTGCGTCGAGTCGGGCGGTCCCGAGCCGGGCGTCGGCTGCGCCGGCCGCGGCGTGATCACCGCGATCAACTTCCTCGAGGAGAACGGCGCCTACGAGGACATGGACTACATCACCTACGACGTCCTCGGCGACGTCGTCTGCGGCGGCTTCGCGATGCCGATCCGCGAGAACAAAGCGCAGGAAATCTACATCGTGATGTCCGGCGAGATGATGGCGCTCTACGCCGCCAACAACATCTCCAAGGGCATCTTGAAATACGCCAATTCGGGCGGGGTCCGGCTCGGCGGGTTGGTCTGCAACCAGCGCAATACCGACTGCGAGCTCGAGCTCGCCGAGGCGCTCGCCGGGCGGCTGGGCACCAAGCTCATCCATTTCGTGCCGCGGGCGAACATCGTCCAGCACGCCGAGCTCCGGCGCATGACCGTCATCCAGTACGACCCGAAATCCGACCAGGCCCAGGAGTATCGCGAGCTCGCCCGTAAGATCCACGCCAACTCCGGGCAGGGCGTGATTCCGACGCCGATCACCATGGACGAGCTCGAAGGCATGCTGATGGAGTTCGGCGTGATGGAGAGCGAGGAAGACCGCCTCAAGGCCCTCGCCGAGGCCGACGCCGCCCAGGCCGAGCTCGAGGCGGAACTGGAAAAGGCCTGAGTCGACCACCGCACGCGGGGCCTCGATGCCCCGCGTCCCCTTTCCTGTGCGGGAGCACGCGCATGAGCCTGGATCGCGACGACGAGGCGGTGGTGATGGAAGACCTCATCGCCCAAATCCTCGAGGCCTATCCGCCCAAGGCGAAGAAGAATCGCCAAAAACACCTCGGCGTCGCCCAGCCGGGGGCGGAGGACGAGGAGGGCGCCAACTGCAGCGGCGTCAAGTCGAATGTGCGCTCGGTGCCGGGCGTGATGACCATCCGCGGCTGCGCCTACGCCGGCAGCAAGGGCGTGGTCTGGGGCCCGGTCAAGGACACCGTCCACATCAGCCACGGCCCGGTCGGCTGCGGGCACTATTCCTGGGGTCAGCGCCGCAACTACGCCACCGGCACGACCGGGGTCGACGCCTTCGTGACGATGCAGTTCACCACCGACTTCAAGGAAAAGGACATCGTCTTCGGCGGCGACAAGAAGCTGGCGGAGACGATCGACGAGATCAACGCGCTCTTTCCGTTGGCGATGGGCGTGAGCATCCAGTCCGAATGCCCGATCGGGCTCATCGGCGACGACATCGAGGCGGTCGCGCGCACCAAGAAGGAGGAGACCGGCAAGCCGGTGATCCCGGTACGGTGCGAGGGCTTTCGCGGCGTCTCGCAGTCGCTGGGCCACCACATCGCCAACGACGCCATCCGGGACTGGGTGCTGGAGGACGCCGACCGCGACGACGGCGGCGTCGAGCCGGGGCCCTACGCGGTCAACATCCTCGGCGACTACAACATCGGCGGCGACGCCTGGGCCAGCCGCCTGCTGCTCGAGGAGATCGGTCTCGAGGTCGTCAGCAGCTGGAGCGGCGACGCCACCCTCGCCGAGATCGCCCGGGCGCCCAAGGCCCGGCTCAACCTCGTCCATTGCTATCGGTCGATGAACTACATCTGCCGCTACATGGAGGAGAAGCACGAGATCCCCTGGATCGAGTACAACTTCTTCGGCCCGACGCGGATCGCCGCGAGCCTGCGGGCGATCGCCGCGCAGTTCGACGAGACCATCCAGGCGGCCGCCGAGCGGGTGATCGCCAAATACCAGCCGCAGATGGACGCCGTCATCGAGAAGTACCGCCCGCGGCTCGAGGGCAAGACGGTCATGCTCTACGTCGGTGGGCTGCGCCCCCGCCATGTCGTCACGGCTTACGAAGACCTCGGCATGGTGGTGACCGGCACCGGCTACGAGTTCGCCCACGGTGACGACTACAAGCGCACGGGCGAGCACGTGCAGGCCGGCACGCTCATCTACGACGACGTCACCGGCTACGAGCTCGAGAAGTTCATCGAGCAACTCCGCCCCGACCTCGTCGGCTCCGGGATCAAGGAGAAGTACTCGACGCAGAAGATGGGTGTGCCGTTCAGGCAGATGCACAGCTGGGACTATTCGGGGCCGTACCACGGCTACGACGGCTTCGCGGTGTTCGCCCGCGACATGGACCTGGCGATCAACAACCCGGTCTGGGGCCTGTTCGACGCGCCTTGGACCAAGGCGGACGCGGCGAGCGACGCGGCCTGAAGCTGTTGCACGGGCCGGCGCTGCGCCGCCGGCCCTTCCTCCACCCTCCACCGCCGGCCCGCTCGAGCGGGCGGCGCGGCGAAGGATGACGCCGATGTCCGACAACGAGGACAAGGTACGCGACCACACCACGCTGTTCCAGGAGCCCGAATACGAGGCGATGCTGGAGAACAAGCGGGGCAATTACGAGTGCGGTCACCCAGACGACATGGTCCGCGACATCGCCGACTGGACCAAGAGTTGGGATTACCGCGAGAAGAATTTGGCGCGGAAATCCTTGACGGTGAACCCGGCGAAGGCGTGCCAACCCTTGGGCGCCGTCTTCGCCGCCGCCGGCTACAAGGGCGCGATGAGCTTCGTCCACGGCAGCCAGGGCTGCGTCGCCTACTACCGCTCGCACCTGTCGCGCCACTTCAAGGAGCCGGTCTCGGCCGTCTCCTCCTCGATGACCGAGGACGCCGCGGTGTTCGGCGGCCTCAGCAACCTGGTCGAGGGACTGACCAACACCAAGGCGCTCTACGACCCCGAGATGATCGCGGTCTCGACCACCTGCATGGCCGAGGTCATCGGCGACGACCTCAACTCCTTCATCGAGCAGGCCCGCGACAAGGCCGGCTTGGACCCGTCGATGGCGGTGCCCCACGCCCACACCCCGGCGTTCAGCGGTAGCCACATCGACGGCTACGACAACATGCAGAAGGGCATTCTCCTGCATTTCTGGGAAGAGCTCGAGCGCGAGCCCGGCTCGGGCATCAACATCATCCCCGGCTTCGACGGCTTCGCCGTCGCCAACATCCGCGAGCTGCGCCGCATCATGGCGCTGATGGGTGTCGAGGCGACGATCCTCTCGGACGTCTCCGACGTCTACGACACCCCGTCGGACGGCGAGTACCGCATGTACGCCGGCGGCACGACCCGCGACGAGGTCAAGGGCGCGTTGCACGCCGCGACGACGCTGTCGCTGCAGGACTACTGCTCGCGCAAGACGCTCGAGTTCTGCCGCGCCCAGGGCCAAGAGACCCGGGCCATGCACTACCCGATGGGCGTGGCCGCGACCGACGAGCTGGTGATGGCGCTCGCCGAGCTCGGCGGCGTGTCGGTGCCCGAGAGCCTGCGCCTCGAGCGCGGTCGACTGGTCGACGCCATGGCCGACAGCCAGTCCTGGCTGCACGGCAAGACCTACGCCATCTACGGCGATCCCGACTTCGTCTACGGCATGGCGCGGTTCGTCATGGAGACCGGCGGCGAACCGCGCCACTGCGTCGCCACCAACGGCGGCAAGCCTTGGGCCAAGAAGATGCGGGCGCTGTTGGACGGCTCGCCCTTCGGCAAGGACTGCCAAGTCTGGCCGGGCAAGGATCTCTGGGCGATGCGCTCGCTCTTGGCCACCGAGCCCACCGACCTTCTGATCGGCAACAGCCACGGCAAGTATCTCGAGCGCGACACCGGCGTGCCGCTGGTGCGGCTGACCTTCCCGATCTTCGACCGCCACCACCACCATCGTTTCCCGACCTGGGGCTATCAGGGCGCGCTCAACGTGCTGGTGAAGATCCTCGACAAGATCTTCGACCGGCTCGACGCCGACACCGGCACGCTCGGCGAAACCGACGCTTCGTTCGATCTCACCCGCTGAGGACGGCGATCGGGGAGGTAGGTCATGAGCGAGCGCTTGAAGGCCCGGGTCCGCGACGTGCTCGACGAGCCGGCCTGCGCCACCAACCGCGCCAAGGCGCCGGGCGAGCGGACCAAGGGCTGCGGCAAGTCCCTGGTCCCCGGCGCCGCCGCCGGCGGCTGCGCGTTCGACGGTGCGAAGATCGCGCTGCAGCCGATCGTGGACGTGGCGCACCTCGTCCACGGCCCCTCGGCCTGCGAGGGCAACAGCTGGGACAACCGTGGCTCGGCGTCCTCCGGGCCCGAGCTCTACCGCACCAGCTTCACCACCGATCTGAGCGAGCTCGACGTCGTCATGGGCCACGGCGAGCGCAAGCTCTACCGGGCCATCCGCGCCGTCGTCGAGGCGCACCGACCGCCCGCCGTCTTCGTCTACACCACCTGCGTCTCGGCGCTGGTGGGCGACGACGTCGTCGCGGTGTGCGAGGCCGCCGCGGAGCGCCACGGCCTGCCCGTGATCCCGGTCGACGCGCCGGGCTTCGTCGGCTCCAAGAATCTCGGCAACAAGCTCGCCGGGCAGACGCTGCTCGATCACGTCATCGGCACGGTCGAGCCCGCCGAGCCGTCGCCCTTGGACATCAACATCGTCGGCGAGTTCAACGTCGCGGGCGAGCTCTGGCAGGTGAAGCCGCTCCTCGACCGTCTCGGCATCCGCATTTTGGGGTCGATCTCGGGTGACGCCCGCTACCGCCAGGTGGCGATGGCGCACCGCGCGCAGGTGACCATGCTGGTCTGCGCCAAGGCGCTGACCAACCTCGCCCGCGGCCTCGAGGAGCGTTGGGGCATCCCGTGGTTCGAAGGCTCGTTCTACGGCATCGAAGACACCTCGAACGCCATCCGCACGCTTGCCGCCATGCTGGTCGAGCGCGGCGCGCCGGCCGACCTGGTCGACCGCGCCGAGGCGGTCATCGCCGACGAGGAGGCCCGCACCCGGGCCGCGCTCGAGCCGTTTCGGCCGCGCGTCGAGGGCAAGCGCGTGCTGCTCTACACCGGCGGCCACAAGACCTGGTCGGTCGTCGCGGCCCTGCAGGAGCTGGGCATGGAGGTCGTCGGCACCTCGGTGCGCAAATCCACCGAGGGCGACAAGGACCGCATCCGGGCGATCATGGGCGACGACACCCACATGTTCGAGAACATGGCGCCCAAGGACATGTACGCCACGCTCAAGGCGGCGAACGCCGACGTGTTGATGTCGGGCGGGCGCTCGCGCTTCGTCGCGCTCAAGGCCAAGACGCCCTGGGTCGACGTCAACCAGGAAAAGCACGAGGCCTACGCCGGCTATGACGGCATGGTCGAGCTGGTGCGCCACATCGACCGCGCGCTGAACAACCCGATGTGGGCGGACGTCCGCGCGCCGGCGCCGTGGGAGGCCGGCTGGGCGCCCGCCGAGGCGCCGCCGAGCCTGCGCCTGGTCGCGAGCGACGCCACCGACTTCGAGGATTGTTGAGATGGCCCGGCTGATCCCGCAGAGCGGCGCGCTGAGCACCAATCCGCTCAAGTCGAGCGCAGCTCTGGGCGCCGCCAACGCCTATCTCGGCGTCGAAGGCGCGATCCCGCTCCTGCACGGCGCGCAGGGCTGCACCGCCTTCGCGCTGGTCGCGATGGTGCGCCACTACGACGAGCCCATCCCGCTGCAGACCACCGCGATGAACGAGATCTCGACCATCCTCGGCGGCGCCGAGCAGGTCGAGGAGGCGATCGACAACCTGAAGCGCAAGGCGGCGCCGGCGCTGATCGGTATCGCGTCCACCGCGCTCACCGAAACCCGCGGCGAGGACGTCGCCGGTGAGTTGCGCACCTTGCGCGACCGGCGCTCGGACCTCGCCGACACCGCCATCGTCTACGCCTCGACCCCCGACTTCATCGGTGGGCTGGAGGACGGCTGGGCGCGCGCGGTGACCGCGATGGTGGACGAGTTGGTGCCGGCGACCGCGCACCAGCGCCCCCGCCAGGTCAACCTGCTGGCCGGCAGCCACCTGACCGCCGCCGACATCGAGGAGCTGGTCGAGCTGATCCGCGCCTTCGGCCTCGAGCCGATCGTGCTGCCCGACATCTCGCCCTCGCTCGACGGCCATGTCGAGGACACCTGGCGGGGGACGGCGCAGGGCGGCACCCCGCTCGCCGACATCGCGAGGCTGGGCGAGAGCGCCTGCACGCTGGTGGTGGGCGAGAGCCTCGCCGGCGCCGGCGAGCAGCTGCAGGCCCGCACCGGCGTGCCGGTGCGCGTCTTCGACCGCCTCACCGGGCTGCGCGCCGTCGACGGTTTCGTCGCGACGCTGATGGCGCTCGCCGGCGCCACCGACGCGCCCGCCTGCGTCAAGCGCGACCGCAGCCGCCTCGTCGACGCCGCGCTCGACGCTCATTTCCACACCGGTGGTCTCAAGGTCGCCGTCGGCGCCGACCCGGACCTCCTCTTCGCGCTCGGCTCGACGCTCGCCGACATGGGTGCGGAGGTCGTCGCGGCGGCGTCGACGTCCTGGGCCAACCCGGTGCTCGCGCGGGTACCGTCGGCCGAGGTCGCTATCGCCGATCTGGGCGAGCTGGAGCGGCGCGCCGCCGCGACCGGCGCGGAGCTCTTGATCACCCACGCCCACGGCCGCCAGGCCGCGGCGCGGCTCGACCTGCCGCTCGTGCGCGCGGGCTTTCCGATCTTCGACCGCCTCGGCGCCCAGGACGTCTGCCGGGTCGGCTATCGCGGCACCCGCGCCTTTTTATTGGAGATCGCCAACGCCGCTCAAGGCCGGGTGCACGTCCCGCGCCCGGAGCATTTCGGCGCCGCCCCGCCCGCGCAGGAGTTCGCCCATGCACATCCGTAGACTTGGCCTGATCGAGGGAGAGGGTGCAACGATGACCACCGACGCCGCCACGGCCGGACCGGCGATCCGGGTCGCGATCGCCACCAACGACCACCGCTTTCTCGACGCCCATTTCGGCTCGGCCAACGGCTTCGCCGTCTTCGAGGTGTCGGCCGAAAATTGGCGCTTCGTCGAAATGGTGACGTTCGACGACGTCACCGCCGGCGAGGGCGACCACGCCGACAGCGTCGACCGCATCGGCCTCAAGGTCGAGGCGCTCAAGGGCAACGCGCTGTTGTTCGTCCTCGCCATCGGCGGCCCCTCGGCGGCCAAGGTGGTGCGCGCCGGCATCCACCCGGTGAAGCTCAAGGAGCCCGAACCCCTGGGGCAGGTGGTGCTGCGGGTCCAGCGCATGCTCAACGGCAAACCCCCGCCGTGGCTGCGCAAGGCGCTCGGCCAACCGCGCGCGCCGCGCGACTTCGTCGACGACGCCGAGGACGCGGAGCTGGTGGAATGACCGTCGCCTCCACCGCGACGCCCGCCGTCGGCACGGCCGCCGCCCCGCGCGGCGGCCCACTGCCCCGCTCCGACTTCATCCGCCAGCTCGTCCAGGTGCTGCGCGCCGACGACAGCTGGGGCACCTGGGAGGACCTCGGCGACGCCGATCTCCTGGCGGAGTACGTCGTCACCGCGCAGGAGCGCCGCGAGCTGCCGATCACCGGCGATCCCGAGCCGGAGCTGGTGTGGCGCCTCGAGCAGTTCTACGCCGCGGTCGGCCTCCTGGTCGGCCGCCGCAGCGGCTGCACGGCGAGCCCGATGAGCCGCATCCATTGGGAAGGCTTCGGCCGCGTCGTGCTGCTCGCGGGGCGCCTGGTCGTGCTCTCGCACCATCTCCGCGACGTCCACCGTTTCGGTTTCGCGAGCTACGAAGCGCTCGCCGCCGAGGGCGAACGGCTCACCGCCGAGGCCACCGCCATGATCGAGGCCCATCGCGAGCTCGCCCAGGTCGCCTGAACCCGTTGGCCCCGTGATGGGGCCGAGGAGAGATCGCATGCCGAAAACCGCCGTCACCCGTGACGGGCGCATCTACACGCCCGAATTCCTGGACGCCATCGACGCCGAAAAGTGCATCGGCTGCGGCCGCTGCTTCAAGGTCTGCGGCCGCGACGTCATGCGGCTCGTCGGTGTCGACGAGGACGGCACCGTGGTCGAACTCGACGACGAGGACGACGACGAGATCGAGCGCATGGTCATGATGCTCGCCGATCCCGGCGCCTGCGTCGGCTGCGGCGCCTGTGCGCGCGTCTGCGCCAAGGGCTGTCAGAGCCACGTCACCGTCGACGCCGGGTGAGGACACGCTGCGACACGCCCTGTCGCAAAGTCCTCAATGTCACGAAGCCGCCACCCTCACCGCCGTCTCCGAACCTTACAAGGCCCTGTAAAACCAATAAGAATTAGGATGGCACAGTGTTTGCATGACAGTCGGTGAGCAACGCGACCGAGGTCGCTCTAAGGAGATGACGCCGATGCTGGAGCTGACCCAGAGCGCCCGCGACGCCATGCAGACGGCGATCGCCGGCGCCGAACGGCCGGTGGCGGGCTTGCGCATCATGGTGGAGAGCGGCGGCTGCGCCGGCCTGCGCTACGGCATGGCGCTGGAACTCGCCGTCGAGCCGGACGACGCGACGCTCGATTTCGACGGTCTGACCGTGCTGATCGACCCCGACAGCCGGGCCTACCTCGAGGGCGTCACCGTCGATTTCGTGGCCGATCTCGAAGGCGCCGGCTTCGTCTTCGACAACCCCAACGCCCGCGGCGGCTGCGGCTGCGGCAAGTCGTTCTGTTGAGAGGGGACCGTCGGATGGCCGACACCGCCGCGCCCCGCGCGCGCCCGCCCCGCCACGTCGTCCACGACATCGCCCGCCGCGCCCCGGTACGCC
>CAZCVH010000021.1:0-15852 GCA_964502115.1 uncultured Geminicoccaceae bacterium | reverse complement strand
CTCAGCCGCTGCTCGGGGCCCGAACGAACGCCTATTCCTTGAAGGCGTGTTCGAGCGTTCGGGTGAGCGGCTCGAGTAAGAACGACATCAGCGTACGCTCACCGCGCACGACCACCACCTCGACGGGCAGACCCGGGCGAAAGAGGCGAGCGGCGTCGGCGACGTCGGTAGGAAGCTCGACGCGGCCGAGGTAGAAGCCCGCCCTCCCCTCCGGATCGGCGACGAGATCCGCCGACACGTTGGCGACGCGCCCGCGCACGGGAGGCCGGCTACGGCGCTTGAGCCCCAGCAAATGGACGTCGGCGGCCATGTTCACGGCGATATAATCGACATCTTGGGGATTGATCCGGACATCGACGACGAGCGGATCGTCCAATGGCACGATCTCCATCAACGTCGCGCCCTGCGCCACGACGCCGCCGATGGTGTGCACGGCGAGGTTCACGACGGTGCCGGCCGTGGGTGCGCGCAGCTCCAGCTCCGCGCGACGGTGCCTGATGCTGCGACGGGTCTCGCGTAATCCGAAAAGTTCCTTCTCGACGGCCTGCAGCTCACTCTCGACGGTTTCTTGATACGCTGCTTGCGTCCGCTCGATCTCCAGTTCCTGGTGCCGAGCCGCCCGCCTCGCGTCCTGGAGCGCGAGCTCGAGCTCGGCCGTTCGACCTTCGAGCTGTGCCATCGCGCGCCCGAGCTCCAACAAGCGGCGCTGCGGCGCATAGCCTTTGTCGGCGAGGGTTCGCGTGTCGTCGATCTCGCGTTGGGTCAGGCGTACCCGCTCGCGCTGTTGGGCGAGCTGCCGCTCCAGCCCGACGACGGCGTCCTGGGCTTGCGCGCGCTTGCTCTCCAGCGTCGCGACCCGCGTGCGAAACGCGGCGCGCCGGGCCCGGAAGATGCTGGCTTGGTCGGCGATGATCCGCGGCGCATCCTCGAGCCCAGAGCCGGTCACCAGCTCCGGAAAGCTGATGGTGTCGGCGTTTTGCCGCTCGGCGTAGAGCCGGACCCGCTTGGCCTCCGCCATCAAGAGAAGCTGGCGACTGCCGTAGTCGGCCGCGCGAAGGTCCTCGTCGTCCAACGTAATCAGGAGTTCGCCCGCTTCGACGACGTCGCCGTCGCGGACGTGGATGGCGTTCACCACGCCCGAACGGGCGGGCTGGAGCATCTTCCGGTTGCTGTCCACCACGACCGTACCCGGTGCGATCACCGCCGAGCTGAGGGGTACGGCCGCCGACCAGAATAACAGACCGCCGAGGCTGCATCCCAGCACCGCCGCGCCGATCGCGACATGTCGCAAAGGGTTGATCAGAGCATTCGTACCCGGGCGAGAAGCCGGGCGTTCGTCGGTCGGCTCGGCGGATGCGCTCATGCTCTCTTTTCCGAAGCTGTCATCGCCAACGGTTGGACATGCGCAAGGAACAACGGTCGCGCGCTCGGTTCTCGCTCAGGCCTCGGCCGCCGGGGGCAACCTCGACGCGAGCTCCGGCGTGCTCGCGGCGACGCGGGGGCGAAGCAGGTTCGCGACACCGGCATTCGCCTTGAACGCCGGCGGCTGACCGCGGCGCAGCATCAGCAGGTGATCGGCGACGTGCAGGAGGCCCGCGACCCGTGACGCCAGCACGATCGTGGCACCTTCGTCCTTCAACGTGTGCAGGGCATGGACGAGCGCCCGTTCCCCGGCGTCGTCGAGGTGATAGGCGGGCTCGTCCAAAATGATGAAAGACGGACGACCGTAGAAGGCGCGCGCCAGCCCGATGAGCTGCTGCTCGCCGCGCGACAGCCGAACACCGCTGGAGCCGAGCCGCGTCTCGTAGGCTTCAGGCAACTGCAGAATCGGGTCGTGCGCGCCGACGAGTTGAGCCGCCCCGATCACGGCCTCACTGTCGACCTGGCCGTAGCGTGCGATGTTTTCGGCGACGGTGCCGCCCAGCAAAGCGAACTCCTGAGGCACGAACCCGATCGAAGCCCCCCATTGCTCCCGCGACCAGGCCGCCAGCGACGCACCGTCGACGCGTATCTCGCCGGTGGAGGGTGTCTCGAGACCGGCGAGCATGCGGCAAAAGGAGCTCTTGCCGGCACCTGTAGCGCCAACCACTGCGAGCGCCTCACCCGGCTCCATACGCAGGGTGAGACCCCTGAAAAGGAAACGGTCCTGGCTCTGGTGGCGAAGGGCGAGGCCTGAAATCGAAATCCGGCCGCGCACGGCCGGTAGCGTCATGCCCGAGCCGGCTTCATCCCGCTGTTCCAAACGGGACAGACGCCGCAACGCCGCGCGTGCTTCCGTCAGCTGCGGCCAGCTGCCCGCCACGCGCTCGATCGGCGACAAGGTCCGGCTGAGCAGGAGGGAGACGGCGATGATGGCGCCCGGCGGAACCTCCTGGCGAATGGCAAGCCAGGCGGCGACGGCCAGTGCGCCGAGCTGCATCGCCGAGCGGAGGTTCTGGCCGAACGACCGGACATTGACGGCGGCGTAGCCGGCGCGAAGCTCCTGCAGACACCGATCCGCCTGTGAGCGGAGAAGGCGTCGCTCGATCGCGAGTGCCCCACCCATCGCCAGTGCGGCCCCGCTGTCGGCGCGGAGCTCTTGGATCTGCTCGCTTGCCTGACGCTGTAGCCGACGCGCTGCGCGGGCGACACGGTGGGCGCGCGCTCCCAGGAAACCTGAAACGAGCAGGATGACCACTGCGCCGCAGAATGCGAGGACGCCGAGGAACGGATGCAGCATCCAGATCACTGCGAGGAACAGCAAAGACCAGGGCGCATCGAATACACCGAGCATGACCGGCCCCGCGAGCAGCCGCCGCACGCTGTCGACGTCGGATCGCGGATCGCCGCCAGCCGTGGCGGCCGGCACCAGGCTCAAGGCGAGCGTTCGGCGTTCGAACGAACTCGCGACGGCGGTGGCCAGCTGGACCATCAACCGGCCTCGAACGGCGTCGAGCAGGGCGTTCGCGAAGGACAACCCCAGGATCAGAGCCGTCAGCACGAGCAGTGTCGCGCCACTTCGGGTCGGCAGCACGCGGTCGTAGATCTGCATCGAGAAGAGCGGCGCGGCCAGCATGATGAGATTGGTGCCGACGCTGAACGCGGCGACCGGTGCGACGAAGCCCCAGTGCTCGCGCAGGAGCGCACCCAGCCCGGCCGCACCGGGGGTATCGTCGCAGCCGGCCGAGCCGGCGACGGGGTCACCCTCATGATGTGCCATCGAGATCCGAGCCCGAGCCGAACTCCGCGTGCCCATCCTCGCCGTCGCGATCGTGATCGGCCATGTCGTGCAAGCCGTCGTGGGCCTCGACGCCCTGCTTCTCGTCGAACGCGTCGTCGTCGAGCGCCTCGGCCGATGGCTCGTCATCGAAGGCCGTCGCGAGCTCATCGAGACCCACGGTGTCGAGTGGCGCGAGCAGCTCGAGGAGTTGGTCACCGAGTGCGCGATCCGGGCCCGGGCCGGCCGGCGGGTAGGCCACAGGCTCGGCGTCGTAGGGTGCCGTGTCTTCGGCGAGGCCTTCGCCCGCGGCGGGGCCGCGCGCCTCGTCGTCAACGGTGGCGGTGGGTTGCTGCGGCGCATCGATCTCGCCGTTCGCACCGTCACCGCCCGAGGCCGGATCGCCACCGATCGCCGCGGCCTCGTCGTCCGACGCACCGATGCGTTCAAAAGCGGTGCCGTCGCCCTCCGGCACGTCGTTCGAGCCGTCTCGTGCGCCCGCATCCGAAGCGGCGTGATCGCCGGTCGGTTCCTCGGAAGTCCCGGCCGCGGGCCCCTGCGAGCCGGTTGCTGCCGACGCGCCCGTGTCGGACGTGGCACCGTCGGCAGAGCTCGCATCGCCCGGGTCGAGGGTGTCGGCGTCCCCGCCGGCGCCCGAGCTCGGGGGCACCGCTTCCTCGTCGGTCACGGCGTCCGTTTCGGCGCCGGCGCCCGTCGCGTCGTCGTCTGTCGATTCCTCGCCCGCGGGGGCCGGATCCCCGGTCGCGGGCGCGGTGGCAGGGGCCTGCTCGGCCGTGTCGGCGGGCGCTGACGGCGTGTCCGACCCGCCATCCGCTGCCGGCGGCTCTCCAGCGGCCGGCGGTCGGGCCACAGGCTCGGTGTCGGAAGGCGCCGTCTCTTCGGCGAGGCCTTCGCCCGCGGCGGGGCCGCGCGCCTCGTCGTCAACGGTGGCGGTGGGTTGCTGCGGCGCATCGATCTCGCCGTTCGCACCGTCACCGCCCGAGGCCGGATCGCCACCGATCGCCGCGGCCTCGTCGTCCGACGCACCGATGCGTTCAAAAGCGGTGCCGTCGCCCTCCGGCACGTCGTTCGAGCCGTCTCGTGCGCCCGCATCCGAAGCGGCGTGATCGCCGGTCGGTTCCTCGGAAGTCCCGGCCGCGGGCCCCTGCGAGCCGGTTGCTGCCGACGCGCCCGTGTCGGACGTGGCACCGTCGGCAGAGCTCGCATCGCCCGGGTCGAGGGTGTCGGCGTCCCCGCCGGCGCCCGAGCTCGGGGGCACCGCTTCCTCGTCGGTCACGGCGTCCGTTTCGGCGCCGGCGCCCGTCGCGTCGTCGTCTGTCGATTCCTCGCCCGCGGGGGCCGGATCCCCGGTCGCGGGCGCGGTGGCAGGGGCCTGCTCGGCCGTGTCGGCGGGCGCTGACGGCGTGTCCGACCCGCCATCCGCTGCCGGCGGCTCTCCAGCGGCGGCGGCGTTCGCCCCGGGGTCGTCGGCGCGCTCGGTCGGCGGTGCCGCCGCTTGTCCGGCGCCGTCCGTCGACGGCTCGTTCGCTCCCGACGGCGCTTCGTCCGACCCGCTCTCCGTATCGGAGGCGACACCGACCGTCGGATCATCGGCCGCGGCCTCGCCGTCGTCGCGACCGTCGGGCTCGGGCTCGGGCTCGGGCTCGGCCGCCGCGGCGTCTGGATTCGCCGTCTCCTCGGGCATCGCGGAGGCGATGTGTCCAGCCGCTTGGCTCTCGGGAATGGCACCGAGCCGCTCGGTGTTGCGAGCTGTGGATTCGCCCGCGAGCACGGGGGCGCGCTCGAGCGTCGGCTCGTCGGCCTCGCCCGGCTCGTTCGATGTCGTCGGTGCCGTTGAAGCCGACGCGACCTCTTCGGCAGCCTCCAACCGCAGGGTTTGGAGAAACGCGTCGTTCGGCGGCCCGCCTTCCAGTCCCGCCGTCTCGTTAGCGATGAAGGCCGCCGTCTCGGTCGCAACCGCCGTGGCGAGCGTCGCGCTCAGCGTGGTGACCGGCGGCGCCGATCGCTCGACACGGTCGAGCTTGGCGGTTTCGGGGACCATCCAACTCTTACCGTCGCCGGTATTGAGGCTCCATGAGTCGGGGAGACGCTCGACGAGCGCGAGCACGTCGCTCGCCCGATCTTCGACGGAGGACCCGCGCGACGGCGGCTCCGCTGCGCTCACCGCGGGTCGATCCACACCGGCAGACGCGTCGATGAACCCGTCGGGGACAGAGCCTCTCGCAGGCGGCGCCGCGGGCGTTGGCGACACGATCGGCGAGCTGGCGTCACGAAGACCACTCGCCGACGGGCTTTCCGCGCCACCGTAATCGACGGCGTCGGATGAGGCGGGGTCTTCGCCGCCCTCGCTGAGACCATCGGGCTGGCCGTCGGACGCCCCGGCCCACCCGGCCTCGACGCCAGCCGCACCATGGGTCGCGGGCTGCGACGTCTCGCCGGCCACCGATCCGAGCTCGCCCGGACCCGCAGGGTCGCCGACGCCGGCGGCGAGCGCCGCTTCGTCCGGCGTCGGAACCGCAGAGGCCGCAGAGGCCGCAGAGGCCGCAGAGGCCGCGGTTCCATCGGCGGTCACCGTGCCGTTCTCGCGCGGCGTTGAAGGCCTCGAGGGAGTGTTCGAACGAGCGGCGTCGTCAACCATGTGGAACGGCTCCACCTTCGTTGCGCCACCCGCCGAGCCGGAGGGTGGCGAGCACGCGAAGACCGCGGGCGGTAGGCCCGTTGCGGGGCAAGCCCAAGGCGCCGGTCACGGCGTCGCGTCCAAGAGCTTACTCTCGCGATAGCTGAAGCAGTCGGTCTGCCCAACGATGATGTGGTCGTGGAGCGAGACGCCGATCTGCGTCAACGTCTCCCTCAAAATGTTGGTGAGCTTGGTGTCTTCATCCGAAGGCCGCGGGTCACCGCTCGGATGGTTGTGCACCACGATCAGCGCACCGGCGTCCATTTCGATCGCGCGGCGAATGACTTCACGCGGATAAAGGCTGCAATGGTCGATCGTGCCGCGACTGTGGATCTCGTCCGCGACGAGCTTGTTGCGGACGTCGAGGAAAAGCAGGCGCACGAGTTCGCAGGGCTCGTGGCGCATCGCCGTCCGCAGATAAGCGATCAGCGCCTCGTAACAGTCGATGACGGGCCGGTCTTCGACCGGCTCGCGCGCCGTCTGCGCGGCGAGGAGGCTGATCGCCTTGAGCAACGCCGCGGCATCCTGCGAGCGCAGATGCGCCTGCAGTCGCCGGAAGGGTGCGGCGAGCAGCGCTCCGAAGGAGCCGAAGCGGTCGAGGAGGGCAGCCGCCTGAGCCCGCGCTTCGGTCTCTTCCATGGTGAAATTGAGGGTGAAGGAGAGCAGCTCACGCTTGGTGGGCGCGGCCGCGACATCGTCCGGGTCGACCTTGGCGCCTCCGGCGGCAGCGACCACGCTTCGAAGGAGTTGCGGGTTCAACCGCCGCGCGGCCGCGCCGGGATCGCACGTCGCCGTTTCGGCCGCCGCTCCCAGCGCTTCGAGCGGGACCCGCGCTTGCGCGAGCCCTTCCAACGTCCGTCGATGGCGATCTGTCGGCGACGGCGGCGGGCATCCGTGAGCCATCGGAGCGCTCGGCCTTCACGATCGAGGAATATCCAACCAGCGATCACACTCTATGCGCGATATCCCCGCCAACACAATAATCTTTGGTTGATATTTTTGCGGTTTGCCGTGCGCCTGCGCGGCCCTTGCCGTGGCGACGCCGGCGGCCGGCTGCGACGTCGCTGATTTAAGCACGCGCCATCGGTGGGTTGCGGCCGCGCGCCGCTTCCACGCTGGCGCGACGCCGGTGGGCACGATCCGTTTCAGCAGTCGTGATCGTCGAGCACGAAGGCGACGTGGACGCAGCCCGACCAGGTCGCGACGTCGGTGAAAACGGCGACCCATCATCTGAGCCGCCCCGGCTTTACCGCCGGGCCGAACTCTCCGACGATCGCCGAGCGTGGCTCGTCGGCTCACCGGCGGGCGGACGCGGGCCGTAGCCGGGCTCGGTTCGGCCGGGCCGAGGTGACGAGGAGGGATACTGATGGCGGATCTGCGCGCGCTCGACTGCCTGGTGACGGGCGGGGCCGGCTATGTCGGCTCGCATGTCGCGCGTCTGCTGCGCGAGCGGGGGGCGCGGGTGACCATCCTGGACAACTTCTATTCGGGCCAGCGCTGGGCCGTCGGCGACGCGCGGCTGGTCGAGGCCGACGTCGGCGATCGCGGGCGTCTGGAGGCGTTGCTCGGCGCCGAGCGCTTCGACGCGCTCCTTCATTTCGCCGCGCACATCTGGGTCGGCGAATCCGTCCGCGATCCCGGCAAGTACTATCGCAACAATACCGCCAACGCGGCGCTGCTCTTCGATCTGGCGGCACGGCACGGGGTCCGCCACGTCGTCTTCTCCTCGACCGCGGCGGTCTACGGCGAGGCCGCCGGCCCGTTGATCGACGAGACCGCGCCGCTGGCCCCGATCGCGCCCTACGGTACGTCGAAGATGATGGCGGAGCGCATCCTCGGCGACGTCGCCGAGGCGGCGGCGCAACGCACGGCCATCCTGCGCTACTTCAACGTCGCCGGCGCCCACGACGACGGCACCCTGGGCGAGGCCACGCCGGACAACAGTCACCTCGTCAAGGTCGCCTGCGAAGCGGCGACGGGGCGGCGCCCACCGCTCACGATCAACGGCGACGACTACCCCACGCCCGACGGCACCTGCGTGCGCGACTACATCCACGTCCAGGATCTCGCCGCCGCCCACGTCGCCGCGCTCGAACGGCTGCTCGACGACCCGGAGCCGCTGGTCGTCAACTGCGGCTACGGCCACGGCTTCAGCGTGCGAGAGGTGGTCGACGCGTTCGCCCGGGTCACGGGGATCGACCTCGCGCCCGCCGTGGGGCCGCGCCGCGCGGGCGACCCGCCCGTCCTCGTCGCCGACAACCGCCGCATACTTTCGAGCCTGAACTGGCGGCCCGAGCGCGACGATCTGGAACGCATTCTCGCCTCCGCCTGGACCTGGGAACAACGCCTGCAGGCGATGCGCCGCCAGCTGGGCCCCTGATCAAAACGGGCCGTGGTGGAACGGCGGGGGCCAAGGCCGACGAACTCGTCGACGACCCGGTCCGGCCGCCCGCAACGAGAGGCTCACCGCGCCCCGCTTCATCCTCCGGCCCCGAACGAGCTTTGCGCAACCGCCGCGGCGAAAGCGGGCCGTGCGGGTTTGGCGTTGCAGATGCTGGCTGGGGGACCTGGATTCGAACCAGGACTAAGCGGTCCAGAGCCGCTCGTTCTACCGTTAAACTATCCCCCAAGGCGCGGCGCGGCTGGTGGAGCCGAGCGGGATCGAACCGCCGACCTCCTGAATGCCATTCAGGCGCTCTCCCAGCTGAGCTACGGCCCCACTGACGCCGCCGCGAAATCGTCAGCTAGGCGATTTCGCGAGCCCGTGCAAGGGGTGGCGCGCCGGCCTAGCCGGTCTCGTCCTCTTCGGGCGGCACGACGTCGACATCGCCCTCTTCGGAGAGCTCTTCGGTGTCCTCGTAGCCGGATTCCTCGACCTCCTCGACCTCCTCGTCGACGACCGGCGCCAGATCCTCGGCCTCCTCGGCCTCCTCGACCACCGCGGGTGCGGCGGCGGCCGCCGCCCGCTCCGGGGCCGGGCGCTGGCGGCGGCCGCGCGGGCTCGTGGCCTCCGGCTCGAAGGTGGCGCCGCATGCGGGACACACGATCGGCGACCGGTTGAAGTCGTAGAACTTGGCGCCGCAGGATTGGCAGATCCGCTTGGTGCCCCACTCCGGCTTGGCCACGTCGTTCCTCGTCGCTGGGATCGAAACGCGCGGCGATTGCCACGTCCGTCGGCCCCTGTCAAAACAAAGGCGGGTCGCGCCCCGCCAAACCGCCGCGTGCCGTCCATGGACCTCATCTCGCAGCCTTCCGATCCCCTCGCCGGCACGGCGGTGCTCCCCGGCGACAAATCGATCTCGCACCGCGCCCTGATCCTGGGCGCCCTCGCCTGCGGGACCAGCCGCGTCGAGGGACTGTTGGCGAGCGCCGACGTCCGGGCCACCCGCCGCGCGCTGGAGGCTCTCGGTGTCGCCGTCGACGACGCCGCGGGCGCGACGCTGATCGCCGGTCTCGGCGTCGGCGGCCTGCACGGCCCCGCCGCGGTCCTGGACCTCGGCAACTCCGGCACCGGTGCGCGGCTCCTGATGGGGCTGCTCGCCGGCCACGACTTCGCGGCCTTTCTGGCCGGCGACGCCTCGTTGCAGCGCCGGCCGATGCGGCGGGTCATCGCCCCGCTCGAGGCGATGGGCGCGCGCGTCACCGCCACCGCCGGCGAACGCCTGCCGCTGGTGATCACGGGCCCGCCGCGCCTGCAGCCGATCCAGTGGGAGAGCGCCGTCGCCTCGGCGCAAGTCAAGTCGGCGATCCTGTTGGCCGGGCTGCACGCCTCCGGCCGCACCGCGGTAACGGAGCCGGCACCCTCGCGCGACCACACCGAAAACATGCTGGAGACGATGGGGGCGGTGTTGACGCGCGAGACCGTCACCGATGGCCGCCGGCGGGTCGTCGTCGACGGCGAAGCGGAGCTGCGTCCGCTGGAGCTCACGGTGCCCGCGGATCCGTCGTCGGCGGCCTTTCCCCTCATCGCCGCGCTGCTGGTGCCGGGCTCGGCGATCCGCCTGGTCGGCGTCGGCCTCAACCCGACGCGGAGCGGGCTCTTCGACGTGCTGGCGGCCATGGGCGCGGCCATCGAGATCGACAACCGCCGCCGCCTCGGCGGCGAGCCGGTGGGCGATCTGGTGGTGCGCGGCGGCCCGCTCGCCGCCGTCGAGGTGGCGGCCGACCGCGCCCCGACGATGATCGACGAGTACCCGATCCTCGCGGTGGCCGCCGCGCTCGCCCGCGGCCGCACGGTGATGCGCGGGATCGGCGAGCTCCGGGTCAAGGAGACCGACCGGCTGGCGGCGGTCGGCGCCGGGCTGCGGGCGGCCGGCGTCGAGGTCGAGGCCGGCGACGACTGGCTGGCGATCACCGGCACGGCCGGCGTGCCGCCCGCCGGCGGCGTGGTCGTCGACGCCGACCACGACCACCGCATGGCGATGAGCTTCGCCGTGCTGGGCCTGGTCGCGCGCGAAGGCGTGCGCGTTCGCGGCGCCGAGACCATCGAGACCAGCTTTCCCGGCTTCGTCGAGGTCATGAACGGCTTGGGCGCGCGGCTGGAGACGCCATGACGGCGCCCGCGGCGTCGCCGCTGCCGCCCGAGCGGCCATGCCCCATCGCCATCGACGGCCCGGCGAGCTCGGGCAAGAGCTCGCTCGGCGCGCGCCTCGCCGCCGATCTGGGCGTGCCGTTCCTCGACACCGGCCTGTTGTACCGCGCCGTCGGGCTGGCGCTGCCGCCGGCGGCGGTGGACGATCCGAGCCTGGCGGCCGAGCTGGCGCGCGCGCTCGACGTCGCCATGCTCGACGATCCCCGCCTCGGCGGCGAGGAGGCCGGTGAGCGGGCGTCGAAAGTAGCGGCGATGCCGGGGGTGCGGGCGGCGCTGTTGGATCTGCAACGGGCGTTCGGCGCACGCCCCGGCGGGGCGCTGCTCGCCGGCCGCGACATCGGCAGCGCGGTGTTTCCCGACGCGCCGATCAAGATCTTCGTCACCGCGAATCCGAAGATCCGCGCGCGGCGCCGCTTCGAGCAGTTGCGGGAACGGGGCGCGGAGGTTATAGAAGCCGACGTTTTGGCGGAGCTCCGCCGCCGGGACGAACGTGACGGGTCGCGCGCGGCGGCGCCACTGGTGGTGCCGCGTGATGGGCTTTTCCTCGACACCTCCGAGCTCGGGTTCGAGGACGCGGTCGCCGCCGCGCGGAGCTTCATCGAGGACATCGCCGCGCGGCCCCGGCGCTGAGCCGGGCGTCGCGCCGTGGCACAACCGAGAACCCGCGGATCGCCGAGGTCCGCACGCCCGGAGACCGTATGACCGATACCACCCCTGCCATGGAGGCCCCCGCGGTCGAAGACTTCGCCGCCATGCTGGACGAACAGCTCTCCGGCAAGAAGAAGCTGGAGGGCACGGTCGTGAAGGGGACCGTCGTCGGCCTCGAGAACGACGACGCCATCGTCGACGTCGGCCTCAAGGCGGAAGGTCGGGTCGCGCTCAAGGAATTCGCGGCGCCGGGCCAGGCGCCGGAGGTCAATGTCGGCGACGAGGTCGAGGTCTATGTCGAGCGGTTGGAGAACCGCAGCGGCGAGGCGGTGCTCTCCCGCGACAAGGCGCGCCGCGAGGAGAGCTGGAACCGCCTCGAGAAGGCGTTCAACGCCCAGGACAAGGTGACCGGCCACATCTTCGGCCGCGTCAAGGGCGGCTTCGCCGTCGACCTCGGCGGGGCGGTGGCGTTCCTGCCGGGCAGCCAGGTCGACATCCGCCCGGTGCGCGACGTCTCCTATCTGTTGAACAAGCCCGAGCCGTTCTTGATCCTCAAGATGGATCGCCGGCGCGGCAACATCGTCGTCTCGCGCCGCTCGGTGCTCGAGGAGAGCAGGAAGGAGCAGCGCGACGAGCTGTTGCAGACCCTCAAAGAGGGCCAAGTCCACGACGGCGTGGTCAAGAACATCACCGACTACGGCGCCTTCGTCGATCTCGGCGGCCTCGACGGCCTCCTGCACGTCACCGACATCTCCTGGCGGCGGGTGGCGCACCCGACCGACGTGCTCGGCGTCGGCCAGCAGGTTCGCGTACAGGTGATCCGCTTCAACCGCGAGACCCAGCGCATCTCGCTCGGCATGAAGCAGCTCGAGGCGGATCCTTGGGAGGGCGTGTCGGCGAAGTACCCCACGGGCACGAAATGGACCGGCCGGGTCACCAACATCACCGACTACGGCGCCTTCGTCGAGCTCGAGCCGGGTGTCGAGGGCCTGGTCCACGTCTCCGAGATGAGCTGGACCAAGAAAAACGTCCACCCCGGCAAGATCGTTTCGACCTCCCAGGAAATCGAGGTCATGGTCCTCGAGGTCGACGAGGACAAGCGCCGCATCTCTTTGGGGCTCAAGCAGGTCCAGTCGAACCCGTGGGAGGAGTTCCTGGAGCGCCACCCGATCGGCTCGACGCTGGAGGGGACGGTCAAGAACATCACCGAGTTCGGCCTCTTCGTCGGCCTCGACGCCGATGTCGACGGTCTCGTCCACCTCTCGGACATCGCCTGGGAGGAGAGCGGCGAGGAAGCCATCCAGCGCTACAGCGAGGGCGATCAGGTCAACGTCATGGTGCTGGACGTCGACGTCGAGAAGGAGCGCATCTCGCTGGGTATCAAGCAACTCAGCGAGGATCCCTTCAAGGAGGCGACGGCCGGGCTCAGGCGCGGCGCGCGCGTCACCTGCACGGTGACCGCGGTGACGCCGGGCGGCCTCGAGATCGAGACCAACGGCGCGCCGGGCTTCATCCGCAAGACCGAGCTCGCGCGCGACCGCTCCGAGCAGCGTCCCGAGCGCTTCGCCGTCGGCGAGAAGCTGGACGCCATGGTGACCTCGCTGGACCAGAACACCCGCCGCGTCGTGCTGTCGATCAAGGCGATGGAGCTCGAGGACGAGAAAAAGGCGATGGCCGACTTCGGCTCCGCCGACAGCGGCGCGTCGCTCGGCGACATCCTCGGCGCCGCCCTGCGCCAGAAGCAAAAGGAGGACGGCAGCGACGGCTGAGGCGGCCGATCGCGGGCCGGCGGTACGGCGGCCCGGTCACCGCACGGTGACCGGGCCGCTCGCCGTCGCGGCCGAGGGGGCGAGGGAGCGAGGGGCCGAGGTCGCGCTCCGTTGACGGTCGCTGACGGGTGTGGCACCCGCCTCCCAGCCGCGGAGGCGGTGTGGCCCTTCACAGTGGCGAGTGCTGACGTGACCAAATCCGATCTCATCAAGCGCCTCGCCGAGGCCAACCCGCATCTCCTGCAAAAGGACGTCGAGCGCATCGTCGACACCGTCTTCGACGAGATCGCCGAGGCTCTCGCCCGCGGCGATCGGGTGGAGCTGCGCGGCTTCGGCGCCTTCTCGGTGCGCCAGCGCGCCGCGCGGACCGGTCGCAACCCGCGCACCGGCGAGGAAGTGGACGTGCCCGACAAGGCGGTGCCGCACTTCAAGACCGGCAAGGATCTGCGCGAGCTCTTGAACGCCGACTGACCCCAACCGCCCGGCGGCGCCGCAGGCGCGGTGCGAGGGTCCGGGCCACCGGAGGAACACCGAACGATGCTCCGCCTCATCCGTCTGCTGATCGCGGCCGTCGCCGCCGCCTATCTGATCGTCTTCGCGGTGCAGAACCGAGCGGCCGTCGAGGTCGTGATGTGGCCGGGTGTGGTGCCGATCGCGGCCCCCCTCTGGGGCGTCGCGCTCGCCGCCGCGGTCTTCGGCGTCGTTCTGAGCGGGGCGTCGATCTGGCTCGCCGGCATGCGGTGGCGCGCCCGTGCCGCCGCCGCCCAGCGCCGCGTGCGTGCCCAGGAGGAGCGCCAGGCCGCGGCCGAGCGGCGCGAGGAGCAGGCCGCCGCGATGCGCGCCGCCGAGCGCCGCAAGGAGGCCGAGCGCGAGGACAAGGCCAAGCCCGTCGGTCCCGCCCTCGCCGCACCGTCGACCGGCACCAAGCCGCTGGCGATCTCGTCGAGCTGAGCCCCCGACGCGGTGACGACCTCCCGCTCCGGCCGACGGCTGATCCCGACCGCCGCGGGCGCCACGGGTCGCCCACCTCCCCGGTGCCTCCTCGACGCCCGCTGACGGCGGAGCGGCGGGGTGGCGGGCGCGACCGTGGCGCCGTGGCGCGGCCACCCGCCCTGCGCTACGATCAGCGGCCGGTGAGCGACGAGGACGGCCGATCGATGGCGCCCATCCAACTCTACTGCGCGATCGACCGCGGCGATCCGCGCGAGGCGAGGACGCTCGTGAGCGCCGTCGGCTCGGCGGTGGACGGCGTCAAGCTCGGCCTCGAGTTCTTCGTCGCCAACGGCCCGGCCGGAGTGCGCCTGTTGAAGCGCAGCGGCCGACCGCTCTTCTTGGACCTCAAGCTCTGTGACATCCCCAACACCGTCGCCGGTGCGATCCGGGCGGCCGGGCGCCTGCAACCGCGCTTCGTGACGCTGCACGCCGGCGGCGGCCGGGCGATGATGCGGGCCGCCGTCGACGCGGTCGCCGCCGGCGAGGTGCCGATGCGACTGCTCGCGGTGACCGTGCTCACCAGCCTCGACGCCGCCGACCTCCACGGGCTCGGCGTGCACCGCCAGCCCGGCGATCAGGTCCGCGCCCTCGCCGAGCTGGCGCTGGAGGCGGGCTGCGACGGGCTGGTGTGCTCGCCGGCGGAGGTGGCACTCTTGCGCGACACCTTCGGGCCGCAGCCGCTGCTGGTGGTGCCGGGCATCCGTCCCGTCGACGCGCCGGCGGGCGATCAAAAGCGCACGCTGACGCCCAAAAAAGCTCGTGACGCCGGCGCCGACGTGCTGGTCGTCGGCCGGCCCATCACCGACGCCGAACAGCCGAACGCGGCCGCGGCGGCGATCCGCGCCGAGCTCACGGACGGCCGGGAGTGACGGCGGAGGTCAAGATCTGCGGCCTCACCCGCGTGCAGGACGTCGCCGTCGCGGTCGAAGCCGGCGCCGGGCTCGTCGGCGCGGTGGTGTTTCCGTCGTCCCGACGCGCGGTCGCGCCCGCACGTCTCGGCGAGCTCTTCGCCCCCGCTCGCGGCCGGGCGCTACGGGTCGCGGTGACGGTCGACCCGGACGACGAGCTGCTCGCCGCGCTCGTGGCGGCGGGCGCCCTTGACCTCGTGCAACTCCACGGGCACGAGAGCGCGGCTCGGGTGGCCGAGGTGCGGGCGCGAACGGGGTTGGGCGTGGTGAAGGCGATCGCGGTGGCGGACGCGGACGACCTCGAGCGCGCCGCCGGCTATGCGGCGGTGGCCGACCGCCTGCTCTTGGACGCCAAGGCGCCGGCGGGTGCCGTGCCCGGCGGCAACGGCCTCGCCTTCGACTGGACGCTCTTGCGGCGGGGGGCGCCGACCGGCCGCTGGGGTCTCGCCGGCGGGCTCGACCCGGCCAACGTCGCCGCCGCGATCGGTCTCACCGGAGCGGCGTGGGTCGACGTCGCTTCGGGCGTCGAGGCCGCGCCGGGCATCAAGGATCACGCCGCGGTACGGGCGTTCGCCGAACGCTCCCGCGGCGCGCACGTCGAGGACGACGCATGACGACGCTCAATTCGTTGCGCAACGGGCCGGACGAGCGCGGCCATTTCGGCGTCTTCGGCGGTCGCTACGTCGCCGAGACCTTGATGCCGAACATCCTCGAGCTCGAGCGCGCCTACGACGACGCCAAGCGCGATCCGGCCTTCAAGGCCGAACTCGATCTGTGGCTGCGCGACTATGTCGGTCGGCCGAGCCCGCTCTACTTCGCGCACCGCCTGACCGAGGCGCTCGGCGGCGCCAAGGTCTACTTCAAGCGCGACGAGCTGAACCACACCGGCGCGCACAAGATCAACAACTGCGTCGGTCAGATCATGCTGGCCAGGCGCATGGGCAAGCGCCGCATCATCGCCGAGACCGGCGCCGGCCAGCACGGCGTGGCGACGGCGACGGTGGCGGCGTGGATGGGCCTGGATTGCATCGTCTACATGGGCGAGCGCG
>CAZCVH010000020.1:14732-16135 GCA_964502115.1 uncultured Geminicoccaceae bacterium | reverse complement strand
CCGCCAATCGGCGATGAGCCGATCCGAGCCCGGCAGGTAGTTCGACCAGGCGTCGCCCACGACCGTGCTCGGCGTCTCCCAGACCACCGCGAACTGGCCGTCGTCCTGGATCTCGCCGATCAGCACCGGCTTGGTGATGTGGTGGTTGGGCATCATCGTGGCGTAGCCGCCGGTGAGGTTGGGCACGGTCACGCCGACGATGGCGTCGATGACGGCGTCGGGCTCGGTGGTGCCGGCCTTCTCCACCGCCTCGACCCACATGTTGAAGCCGATATAGTGCGCCTCCATCGGGTCGTTGGTGACCCGCTCGTCGTCGCCGATATAGGCGAGCCAAGCGTCGATGAAGTCGAAATTGGCGTCGGTCGGCACGCTCATGAAGTAGTTCCAGGCGGCGAGATGCCCGACCAGCGGGCCGGTATCCAGGCCGGCCAGCTCCTGCTCACCCACCGAGAACGCGACCACCGGGATGTCCGAGGCGTCGACGCCCTGGGCCGACAGCTCCTTGTAGAAGGGGACGTTGGCGTCGCCGTTGATGGTCGAGACCACCGCCGTCTTCTTGCCCTCGCCGCCGAATTCCTTGATGAAGTTGACCCGCGTCTGCCAGTCGCTGTGGCCGAAGGGGGTGTAGTTGATGCTGATGTCCTCGGCGGCGACGCCGTGGCTCTGCAGGTAGGCCTCGAGGATCTTGTTGGTCGTGCGCGGGTAGACGTAGTCGGTGCCCTCCAGCACCCAGCGCTCGACGCCTTCCACCTCCATCAGGTAGTCGACGGCGGGGATGGCCTGCTGGTTGGGCGCCGCGCCGGTGTAGAAGACGTTCTTCGAGCTCTCCTCGCCCTCGTACTGCACGGGGTAGAAGAGCAGGCTGTTGAGCTCCTCGAAGACCGGCAGCACCGACTTGCGCGAGACGGACGTCCAGCTGCCGAAGACCGCGGCGACGTCCTCGACCTCGATCAGCTCGCGGGCCTTTTCGGCGAAGAGCGGCCAATCCGAGGCGGGGTCGACCACCACCGGCTCGAGCTCGCGCCCGAGGACGCCGCCCTCCTCGTTCTGCTGCTCGATCAGCATCAGCATGACGTCCTTCAAGGTCGTCTCGCTGATCGCCATCGTGCCCGAGAGCGAATGCAGGATGCCGACCTTGATCGGGCCGTCGTCCTGGGCGGCGGCGCCGCTCGCGAGCGCGGTCGACAGCAAGAGCCCCGCGGCGGTGCGGGCGAGCAACGAACGAGCCATGGTGGGACCTCCGAGTGCATGTTGTTGCACCGCTCGGAGCAACGGCCGTGCCATCCGGACCGCACGGGCGGTCGCCCGCCGTTTCCCGCTGCTCAAACAGACGTCACATGACCCGTCGAGCGGCATTATGAGTAGAATTCGTGCAAATGCGGGCAGGCGGTGGCGACGCCCCG
>CAZCVH010000020.1:0-14632 GCA_964502115.1 uncultured Geminicoccaceae bacterium | reverse complement strand
CGCACCCCGAAGCCTGCGGCGAGCCGGTTCAACCCCTTGATGGCGCGACGCGGTTTTCCATCTGGCGGGTAGGCGCAGCCGGTTTGCTGTGCCGCTCGTTGATGGTCATCGCTTCGCGGAGGACGTAGAGCCATGGCCGAAGTCGACACCCGCAACGATCGTCGCCGCGGCTCGGCCCGCGGCATCGCCCGCCGGCTGGCGGCCGGTTACGAGAAGATCCGCCGGCGGCTGGCGTCCCGACGTCGGGGCTGAGCGCCGACGGGACGGCGGCTCTCGCCGGTGCGGGGGACCGGTCCTCACCCGGGGCCGGTCCCTTCGCTCGCCGCCCCGCGTGCCGCGGCTTCGCCGGGGCGGGTCCGTTGCACATCGAAACGCGTTCATCGGCTCGTCGCCGAGCCGTCGACGGCCTTCGCCGCAAGCCGCGGCGTCGCCTCCCCCACACACCGCGAGCCCCTTGCGGCGGGCGGGGCTCCGGGCATTCGCGCTCGGCGGTGCCGTCATCGGCACCGCGACGGCGTGCAAGGCGCGATCGACGGGATCGTCGCGGGCGCATCGCCGCGGGGCGGGCCCTTTGCGCCTCTTGCGGCCGCCGGCACCACGGCTTAGGTCTCGGGTTGTCTCAACGGGGTGCCCCTCGGGGCTGAGATGCGGATCCGCGCGAACCCGTCGAACCTGAACCGGATGATGCCGGCGGAGGGATTGAGACCGTAGCGCTCCCGGGGCGTTCGGATCTTTCCTCCCGCAGGTGTCGGGAGGAGGCCGTGGACCGACCGAGCGACGACGCGGGCAGCTGGGCGGCGCACGCCGCCGCTCTGCTCGACCGCGTCCGCAGCCGCGCCCCCGAGGTGCACGTGCTCACCAGCACGGTGGCGCAGCCGCTCTCCGCCAACCTGCTCCTCGCCGTCGGCGCCCAGCCGAGCATGTCGGCCGCCCCCGGCGAGATCGAGGCGTTCGCCGCGCGCACCGACGCGTTCGTCGCCAATCTCGGCATGCTCGACGACGCCCGCCGCGCGGCGCTGACCCGTGCGCTGCCGGTGGTGACCGGGCGCGGGGTGGCCTGGGTGCTCGATCCGGTGAAGGTCGAGCGCTCACCCGATCGCCTCGCCTTCGCCCGCGAGCTCTTGGCCTTCGCCCCCGCCGTCGTCCGCGCCAACCGGGCGGAGATGGCGGCCCTCGATCCCGACGCCGGCACGGTCCGCGCCAGGACCGGCGAGATCGACCTCGTCGTCGAGAACGCGCGCGAGCTCCGCGTCGCCGGCGGCGATCCCCTGACCACCCGCGTCACGGCGATGGGCTGCGCCGGCACCGGCCTCGTCGCCGCCTTCCTCGCGGTCGAGCCCGACGCCTTCGCCGCCGCCGCGGCGGCGCTGACCTGCCTCAAAGTGGCCGGCGAGCTCGCCGGCGGGACGGCGCGGGGCCCCGGCAGCTTCACGGCCGCCTTCCTCGACGCGCTCTACGGCCTCGACGCCGAGCGGCTCGCGGCACGCGCGAGGCTGGCGTGAGGGCGGTCGACCTGCGCCTCTACGCGGTCGCCGATCCGGCGATCATGCTGCGCCACGATCCGCTCGAGGCGGTGCTCGCGGCGGTGCACGGCGGGGCGACGCTGGTGCAGCTGCGCGACAAGCGCGGTGACGCCCGCGCCACCATCGATCTCGCCCGCCGCCTCAAGATCGCGCTGCCGGGCGACGTGCCGCTGGTGATCAACGACCGCGTCGACATCGCCGCGGTGACGGGCGCGGACGGGGTGCATCTGGGCCGGCAGGACCCGAGCCCGGCCGACGCCCGCCGGCTCCTCGGCGCCGATGCCGTCGTCGGCCTCACCGTCCACCACGCCTACGAGGCCGAGGCCGACGCCCGCGTCGACTATGTCGGGCTCGGTCCGGCCTACGCCACCGGCAGCAAAGAGCCCGGCGACCCGCCGCTCGGCCCCGACGGCCTCGCCCGTCTGCTGGGCGAGGTGCGCGCCCGCCTCGGGCCGGTGCCGGCCTGCGCCATCGCCGGCATCGACGCCTTCCGCGCGCCGGCGGTGATCCGCGCCGGCGTCGACGGCGTCGCGGTCATCGGCGCCCTGTTTCACCCCGCGGACGTCGAGGCCGCCGCGCGCTCGCTGCGCCGCGCGGTCGACACCGCGCTCGCCAAACGGAGCCGCCCATGACCACGCCCATCGCGCTCACCATCGCCGGCTCCGATTCCGGCGGCGGCGCCGGCATCCAGGCCGACCTCAAGACCTTCTCCGCGCTCGGCGTCTACGGCGGCTCGGTGATCACCGCGCTCACCGCCCAGAACACCAAGGGTGTGTTCGGCATCTTCGGCGTCGATCCCGGCTTCGTGCGGGCGCAGATGGACGCCGTCTTCGACGACCTCGCGGTCGCGGCGGTGAAGATCGGCATGCTGGGGACCGCCGACGTCATCGCCGCCGTCGCCGCCGGTCTCGCCCACTGGCGGCCGACCCAGGTCGTGCTCGACCCGGTCATGGTCGCCAAGGGCGGCGATCGGCTCTTGGAGCAGGACGCCGTCGCGGCGCTGCGCGAGCGGCTGGTGCCGCTGGCCACGATCATCACCCCCAACCTGCCCGAAGCCGGCGATCTCCTCGGCATCGAGACGCCCACCGAGCGCGGCCGCATGGCCAACGTCGCGGCCCGGCTGCAGAGCCTCGGCCCCGCCAACATCCTGTTGAAGGGCGGCCATCTCGAGGGCGACGCGAGCCCGGATCTGTTCATGCACGGCGGCGAGACCCACTGGCTCGACGCCCCGCGCACCGACACCCGCAACACCCACGGCACCGGTTGCACGCTGTCGTCGGCGATCGCGGCGCGCCTCGCCAAGCGGGTGCCGCTGCCGCAGGCGGTGGCCGAGGCCAAGGGCTACGTCAAAGGCGCCATCGCCCACGCCGACGAGCTCGTGATCGGCCACGGCCGCGGGCCGGTGCACCACTTCCACGCCCTCTGGACCGACGGCTCATGACCCGCCTCACACGCCGCACCGCGCTCGCCGGCACCGCCGCCGGTGCCGTCGCCGCCCCCTTCGTCGCCCGCGCCGACGGCCCGGTGCGTTGGCGCATGGCCACGGCGTGGCCGCCCGACCTGCCCGGCCCCGGGGTCTCCGCCCGGCGCATCACCGAGCGGGTCGCCGCGATGTCGGGCGGCCGGCTCGAGATCGAGCTCTTCGCCGCCGGCGAGCTCGTGCCCGCCTTCGAGGTGCTGGACGCGGTCGGCCGCGGTATCGCCGAGATCGGCCACGCCGCCGCCGTCTTCTGGTCGGGCAAGCTCGCGGCCTCGCCCTTCTTTCTGGCGGTGCCGTTCGGGCTGGTGCCCCACGAGCACGACGCCTGGGTCCACCACGGCGGCGGCCAGGCGCTCTACGACCGCTACTACGCCGAGCTCGGGGTGAAGCCCTATCTCGCCGGCAACACCGGCATGTCGATGGCGGGCTGGTTCCGACGGCCCCTCGACGGTCCCGAAGACCTCGACGGTCTGCGCTTTCGCATGCCGGGCCTCGGCGGGCGGATGTACAAGGAGCTGGGCGTGGTGCAGGTCTCGCTGCCGCCGGGCGAGACGCCGACCGCGCTGCAGTCGGGCGCGATCGACGCCGCCGAATTCGCCGGGCCGGCCTCCGACCTGGCCCTCGGCTTCCACCGCGCGGCGCGCTACTACTACTGGCCGGGCATCCACGAGCCCAACGGCTCGGGTGAGGCGCTGGTGAACCGCGAGGCCCTCGCCGAGCTGCCCGCCGACCTCCGCGCCATCGTCGAACACGCCTGCGCCACCGAGAACGCCGTCGCCCTCGGCGAGGCGGAACGGCGCAACACCGCGGCGCTCGCCAAGCTCACCGACGAGCTCGGCGTGCGCCTGCGCGAGCTGCCGGCGGCGATCGTGAGCGAAGCCCGCGCCGCCGCCGACGACCTCTACGCCGACTTCGCGAACCGCGCCGGGATCGAGGGCGAGATCGCCCGCAGCTACCGCGACTTCCGCGACCGCGAGGGGACCTGGTCGCGGATCGCGATGCACGCCTTTCTCGGCGCCCGCGCCACCAGCTGATCGAGGAGCAGATGAGCCAGCTCTACACCGTCGAGCCCGGCACCGCGCTCGCCCACCTGATCGAGGATGCCGGCGAGGACTGGGCCAAGTTCACCCGCCACCGCTTCGTCGAAGAGCTCAAGGCCGGCACGCTCGAGCCGGCGGCGTTCCGCTATTACCTGATCCAGGACTATCGCTTTCTCGTGCACTTCGCGCGGGCCTGGGCGCTGGTCGCGGTCAAGAGCGAGGATGTCGAGGACATCAAGGGCGCCGCCGCGCTGGTTCACACCCTGATCGACGACGAGCTCAAGCTCCACATCGACACCTGCGCCGGCTGGGGGCTCGCCGAGGACCAGGTCAAGACCACGCCCGAGGATCCGGCCAACGCCGCCTACACCCGCTTCGTGCTCGAGCGCGGCTTCGCCGGCGATCTGGCCGACCTCCTGGTGGCCTTGATGCCCTGCGTCATCGGCTACGCCGAGATCGGCGCGCGGCTCGCCCGCGATCCGGCGACCAGGCGCGAGGGCAACGCTTACGACGCCTGGATACGGACCTACGCCGGCGACGACTACCAGTCGGGCGCGGCCGCGGCGGCCGCGCAGCTGGAGCGGGTGCTCCAGCGCCGGCTCGGCGAGGCGGCCGCGAGCCACCCGCGCTGGTCCGAGCTGGCGGCGAGCTTCCGCACCGCCACCCGGCTCGAGATCGGCTTTTGGGAGATGGGCCTCGCAGCGCGCTGACCCGCTGGCGAAGGCGCCGCCGCGCCCCGGCCTCGCCGGCTGGCCACGCCCGCTGGTGACGCTGGCGGGCCTCCTGGTGGTCTGGGAGGCGGTCGTGCGCGCGAGCGGCGTGCCGCCGTTCATCCTGCCGGGCCCGGCGGCGGTGGCGAGCGCGCTCGCCGAGCGCTGGTGGGTCGTCGCCGGCCACGCCGCCGTCACCCTCGCCGAGATCCTGGGCGGTCTGGTCGTCGCCACGGCGCTCGGCACCGCGACCGGGCTCCTGCTCGCCGCCTCGAACACGGCCCGCCGCTGGCTGCACCCGGTGCTGGTGGCGAGCCAGGCGCTGCCGGTGTTCGCGCTCGCGCCGATCCTGGTCTTGTGGTTCGGCTACGGGCCGGGCTCGAAGGTCGCGATGGCCGTGCTCATCATCTACTTCCCGCTCACCGCCAGCCTCTATGACGGCCTGCGCCGCACCGACCCCAACCTGCTCGACCTCGCCGAGCTCGCCGGCGCCACGCCCTGGCAGCGGCTGCGCTGGGTCCGGCTGCCGGCGGCGCTGCCGGCCTTCGGCTCGGGCCTGCGCGTGGCGGCGGCGGTCGCGCCGATCGGCGCCGTCGTCGGCGAGTGGGTCGGGGCCAGCCGTGGCCTCGGCTATCTGATGTTGCACGCCAACGCCCGCATGCAGGTGGACGTCATGTTCGCCGCGCTGTTCGTGCTCGCGGCGATGGCGGTGGCGCTCTACGCCGCCGTCGACCGGGCGGCGCGGGCGCTGACCCCGTGGCAATCCGAAACCACCGACACCCGAAAGGAAACCCCGTCGTGATCCGCGCGCTCGTCGTCTCCGCCCTCCTCCTCGCGGCCGCGCCCGCGCGGGCGCAGGAGCCGCTCACCGTCATGCTCGACTGGTTCGTGAACCCCGACCACGCGCCTCTGGTGATCGCCCAAGAGCGCGGCTACTTCGCCGACGAAGGCCTCGAGGTCGAGCTCGTCGCCCCGGCCGATCCCAACGACCCGCCCAAGCTGGTCGCCGCCGGCCGGGCCGACCTCGCCATCTCCTACCAACCCCAGCTCCACGTGCAGGTGCACGAGGGCCTGCCGCTGGTGCGCATCGGCACGCTGGTGGCGACGCCGCTGAACTCGCTGGTGGTGCTGGCGAACGGCCCGATCGACGAAATCGCGGACCTCGAAGGCCGCAAGGTCGGCTACTCCGTCGGCGGCTTCGAGGACGGGCTCTTGCGCGCGATGCTGCGCCCGCACGGCCTCGGCGTCGACGACGTCGAGCTGATCAACGTCAACTTCTCGCTGTCGCCGTCGCTGATCGCGGGGCAGGTCGACGCGGTGATCGGCGCCTATCGCAATTTCGAGCTGAACCAGATGGACATCGTGGGCGAGCCGGGGCGCGCCTTCTACCCCGAGGAGGAGGGCGTGCCGGCCTACGACGAGCTGGTCTACGTCGCCCGGCGCGACCGCACGGACGACGCCCGCCTCGGCCGCTTTCTCGACGCCACCGAGCGCGCCGCTCACTGGCTCTTGAACCATCCCGACGAGGGCTGGGAGATCTTCAAGAACAGCGACCCCGAGCTCGACGACGCGCTCAATCGGCGCGCCTGGGACGACACGCTGCCGCGCCTGGCACTGGCGCCGGCGGCCTTGGACCACGGCCGCTACCGCCGCTTCGCCGCCTTCCTCGCCGAACAGGGGCTCATCGACGAGCCCCGCGCCGTCGAGGCCTACGCCGTCGATCTCGGCGCCCGCGCCCCTTGATCCGATATGCTATGCTCCTCAGGCTGTACCAAGGTCGAAGGAATGTGGAGCCGCCGTGATGACCGACGTCGAAGACGGCACGATCCCCGAGGACGCCAAGCCCGACCCGAGCGAGCTGGGCTTCGATCTCGACCGCACGCTCGATTCGGTGCTGGGGCTGCGCGCGGACGTGCCGGAGGACGCCTTCACCGCCGAGCCGCTCGGCACCGAGCGCCAGGGCGCCGGCGTCGTGATCGACGAGAGCGGGGTCGTGCTCACCATCGGCTATCTCGTCACCGAGGCCACCCAGGTCTGGCTCACCACCAACCGCGGCACGGCGGTGCCCGCCGACGTCATGGCCTACGACCAGGCCACCGGCTTCGGCGTGTTGCAGGCGCTCGGCAAGCTGGAGGTGCCGGCCTTGGAGATCGCGCCTTCCTCCGGCGCCCGGGTCGGCAACCCCGTCGTCATCGCCGGACCGGGTGGCCGCGACAACGCCATGATGTCGCGGCTCGCCGCCAAGCGCGAGTTCGCCGGCTATTGGGAGTACCTGTTGGAGCAGGCGCTCTTCACCGTCCCGGCGCATCCGCGCTGGAGCGGCACCGCGATGCTGGACGAGACCGGCAAGCTCGTCGGCATCGGCTCGCTGTTGGTGCAGACGACGACGGCGAGCGGACAGACCCAGGGCGGCAACATGTTCGTGCCGGCCGATCTCCTGCCGCCGATCCTCGACGACGTGTTGAGCTACGGCAGCGTGCGCCGGACGCCCCGACCCTGGCTCGGCTTCTACCCGGCGGAGACCGACGAGGGCATCGAGATCACCGCCACCGCCGACACCGGCCCCGCCGCCCAGAGCGGCATCGACGCCGGCGACGTCGTGGTCGAGGTCGCCGGCCTGCCGGTGGAGAGCCTGGCCGACCTCTACCGCACGATGTGGAACCTGGGGCCGGCGGGCACGGAGGTGCCGCTCACCGTCCTGCGCGACGGCGAGGCGCGGACCATCACCGTCACCTCCGGCAACCGCGAGGACTATCTGCGGCGCCCGGCCCTGCATTGAGGGCTTGCGCGCGCGGCGCTTTTCGGCGCCGCGCCGTGCGTTAGGGTGGAGCGCGGGGAGTGCTTCCACGTGTTCGACCGCGGCATCGCCAATCTGCGCCGGGCCTTCGCCAACCGCGACTTCGCCCGCTTCACCACCGGCAACGCCGTCTCGCTGGTGGGGATGTGGGGCCTTCGGATCGCCGTCGGCTGGCTCGCCTGGGAGCTCACCGCCTCGGCCTTCTGGGTCGGCCTGGTCGCCTTCGCCGACCTCTTTCCCACCATCGTCGTCACGCCGTTCGCCGGCGCCATCGCCGATCGGCGCTCGCGCATCCGCATCGTGCGCACGACCCAGGCGATCTCGGTGGCCCTGGTCTCGCTGCTGGCGCTGTTGACCGTGCTCGACCTCGTGACGATCGAGCTGTTGGCGCTGATCGTCCTCGCCAACGGCGTCACCATGGGCTTCAAGCAGCCCTCGCGCATGGCGCTCACCCGCGCCCTGGTGCGCCCGGACGACCTGGCGACCGCCATCGCCATCAACGCCGTCGTCTTCAACCTGGCGCGCTTCGTCGGCCCCTCGCTGGCGGGGGTGGTGATCGTCGGCGCCGGGGTCGAGGCCGTCTTCGTCATCGACGCCCTCTCCTCGCTGTGGTTCCTCGCCCTCATCCGCGGCATCCACCTCGCCCCGCCGGCCCGTCCCGGGCGCAGACGGCGCGGCGGGCTGGTGCGCGACATCGCCGCGGGCGTGCGCTACGCCGCCGGCCATCCCGGCATCGGCCCGATCATGCTGCTGTTGGTCGTCACCGGCGTCGCCATGCGCGGCTATATCGAGCTGTTGCCGGTCTACAGCGCCGAGGTGCTGAACCGCGGCGCCGACGGCCTCGCGATGCTGTCCGCCGGCATCGGCGCGGGCGCCATCCTGGCCGCGCTCCACCTCGCCCAGCGCGCGGGGGCGGTGGGGCTCACCCGCCTCGCCGTCGGCGGCCACGTCGCCGCCGGCGCGAGCCTGATGCTGCTGGCGCTGGCACCCGACCTCGCGACGTCGCTGGTTGCCGTCGTCATGAGCGGTTTCGCCATCGCGACCGCGGGCGTGGCGAGCCAGACGCTGACCCAACGCGTCGTCGACGAGGCGATGCTCGGCCGGGTCATGTCGCTCTACGGCATCATCTTCCGCGCCGGACCGGCCACCGGCGCGCTCGTGATGGGTGGCGTCGCCGACCTCGCCGGCCTGCGTTCCCCCTTCGTCGCCGGTGCGGTGATCACCCTCGCCGCCTGCGCCGTCCTCGGCGGTCGCCTGCTCGGCGCCCGCCGGCTGCTCGAAGAAGCCCCGGCTTCCGGCGCCGACTGATCCGAAGGACGAGAGACGCCGGGATGCCGTGCGGTTCGGCTCACCCGGCGAGCCGGGCGGCGTGCCAGGCGAGATGGTCGGACAGGAAGGTGGCGACGAAATAGTAGCCGTGGTCGTAGCCGTCCTGGTAGCGCAACGTCAGCGCTTGGCCCGCCGCGGCGGCGGCGGCCTGCAGGAGATCGGGCTTGAGCTGGGTGTCGAGAAAGCCGTCGGCGGTGCCGACGTCGACCAACAGCTCGTCGCGGGTGAAGCCGTCGGCCAACAGGCAGGTCGCGTCGTGGCCGCGCCAGCGGGCGCGGTCGTCGCCGAAATAGCCGGCGAACGCTTTCTCGCCCCACGGCGCGCGCGTCGGCGAGGCGACCGGCGCCAGGGCGGAGACGGCGCGGTAGCACTCGGGATGGGTGAGCCCGATGGTGAGCGCGCCGTGGCCGCCCATCGAGTGGCCGGTGAGCCCTTGGCGGGTGAGGTCGAGCGAAAACGCCCCGCCGACCAGCCGCGGCAGCTCCTCGCACACGTAGCTCCACATCCGGTAATGCGCCGACCACGGGGGTAGCGTCGCGTCGACGTAGAAGCCGGCGCCCGCGCCGAAGTCGTCCTCGGCGTGCTCGCCCGGCAGCTCGAGGCCGCGCGGGCTGGTGTCGGGGCACAAGACGGCGAGGCCGTGCTCGGCGGCGGCGCGCTGGAAGCCGCCCTTGGTGGTCACGTTCTCCCAGGTGCAGGTGAGCCCCGAGAGGTAGGTGACGAGCGGCACCGGCCCCGCCTCCGCCTGCGGCGGCAGGTAGAGCGAGGCCTCCATCCGGGTGCCCGTGGCCTCGCTGGCGTGGGCGAGGACGAGCTGACGCCCGCCCGCCGCCTTGTGCTCTTCGATGATCTCGACCATGGCTCAGAAGGTCACCACGCTGCGGATACTTTCACCCTGATGCATCAGCTCGAAGGCGGTGTTGATATCGTCGAGCGGCATCTGGTGGGTGATCAGGTCGTCGATGTTGATCTTGCCCTCCATGTACCAGTCGACGAGCTTGGGCACGTCGGTGCGGCCCCTGGCACCGCCGAAGGCGCTGCCGCGCCAGACCCGGCCGGTCACCAGCTGGAACGGGCGCGTCGCGATCTCCTCGCCGGCGCCGGCGACGCCGATGACGATGCTCTCGCCCCAGCCCTTGTGGCAGCATTCGAGCGCTTGGCGCATCACCTCGACCTTGCCGATGCACTCGAAGCTGTAATCGGCGCCGCCCTTGGTGAGTTCCACCACCGCCTCGACCACGCTCTTGTCGCCCAGGTCCGTCGGATTGATGAAGTCGGTCATGCCGAACATGCGGGCGAGCGGTTCCTTCGCCGGGTTGATGTCGACCCCGACGATGCGATCCGCCCCCACCATCCGCGCCGCCTGGATGACGTTGAGCCCGATACCGCCGAGGCCGAAGACGGCGATGTTCGAGCCGGGCTCGACCTTGGCGGTGTTGATCACCGCGCCGATGCCGGTGGTGACGCCGCAGCCGATATAGCAGATCTTGTCGAAGGGGGCGTCCGCGCGCACCTTCGCCACCGCGATCTCCGGCAGCACGGTGTAGTTCGCGAAGGTGGACGTGCCCATGTAGTGATGGAGCGTGGCGTTCCCGGCGCGAAAGCGCGAGGTGCCGTCGGGCATGACGCCCTTGCCCTGGGTCGCGCGGATGGCCTGACACAGGTTGGTCTTCGGGTTCAGGCAGTATTCGCACTCGCGACATTCCGGCGTGTAGAGCGGGATGACGTGATCGCCCGGCTTCACGCTCGTCACCTCCGAGCCGACATCGACGACGACGCCCGCGCCCTCGTGGCCGAGGATGGCCGGAAACAGCCCCTCCGGATCGGCGCCGGAGCGGGTGAACTCGTCGGTGTGGCACACCCCCGTCGCCTTGATCTCGACGAGCACCTCGCCGGCGCGCGGGCCGTCGAGCTCGACCGTCTCGACGCGCAAGGGCTGACCGGCGCCGTAGGCCACCGCGGCACGAACCTGCATGCGTTCCTCCATGGTTGCCCGGAGCGCTCGCCGGGCGTTGACAGCCGCCCGCCCCGGCGCGACCTCAACGGTCGAGGTGGAGCGCGGAGCGATGACGGCCAATCGGCTACCCGAGGACGGCGAAGCGTATCTGTTCGAGAACGTCGTCGCCGAACCGGAAGGCGTCCTCGCACGTCTGATGAACGTCGTCGATTGGCGCCGCGAGGACGCCCGGATCATGGGCCGCACCGTACCGCTGCCACGGCTCACCGCCTGGTACGGCGAAACCGGCTACCGCTACAGCGGTGTCGACAACCCGCCGCAGCCCTGGCTCGACGACCTGCTGCCCTTGAAGGCGACGGCGGAGCGCCTCGCCGGCGTCGGCTTCAATTCCGTCCTCTTGAACCTCTACCGCGACGGTTCGGACAGCGTCTCCTGGCACCGCGACGCCGAGCCGGCGCTCGGCCCGGATCCGATCATCGCCAGCCTGTCCTTGGGGGCGGTGCGCCGCTTCAAGCTGCGCCACCGCCGCGACAAGGGGCTCACGATCGACCTCGACCTGCCGCCGGGCTCGTGCCTGGTGATGGGGCCGGGCTCGCAGATCCACTGGCGCCACGCCCTGCCCAAAACCGCCAAGCCGGTCGGCCCGCGGCTCAACCTCACCTTCCGCCGCATCGTCGAGCCGGCGGCATGAACGCGCCGGCCGGCTCACGCCTCCAGGCCCATGATCGCCAGCGCGAGCGCCCGGGCGCGCGGCACCAGGCTGTCGAGATGGCAGACCTCGTGCGGCGTGTGGGCGTGCTCGCCGATCGGGCCGGTGCCGCACAGCGTCGGCACGCCGAGCGCGCTGGTGAAGCCCGAATCGGCCGAGCCGCCGGAGAACGCCGGCTCCACCGCCAGCCCCACCGCCTCGGCACAGCCGGCGTAATGATCGAACAGCTCGCGATCGCGCGCGGTCTGTTCGACCGGCAGGAACACCCGCCGGCCGGTCACCCGCGCGGCCGTGCCGGCCACCTCCGCGCGCGCCAGGATGCGCTCGATCGCGGGCTCGACCTCGGCGAAGGCGAGCTGGCTCGCAAAGCGGCAGTCGAAGCCGAAGCGCGCGAAGGGCGCCACCATGTTGACGGCCTCGCCACCGGCGACGACGCCGACGTTCAAGGTCACGCCGGTATCGTAGTCGGTGAGGGCGTGCAGGGCCTGCACCTTGCGCGCCGCCGCCTCGATCGCGCTCGCGCCCTTGGCGTGGCTGGCGCCGGAATGGGCGGCGCGGCCGGTGATCTCGACCTCGCAGAAGAGGGCACCGTTGCGGCTGGTGACGATGCCGCCGCCGGGCCGGCCGGGCTCGGCGTTGAAGACGCAGCGGGCGTTCTGGGCGGCGGCCTCGATCAGGGCGCGGCCCTCGGGCGAGGCGATCTCCTCGTCGGCGGTCGTGAGCATCACCAGCGGCACCGGCGCCCCGCCCGTGGCGGCGAAGGCGGCCACGACGAAGGCGTTCATCACCAGCCCGGCCTTCATGTCGGTGACGCCGGGCCCGAAGGCGCGCTCGCCCTCGACGCGGAACGGCCGCCGCGCCGCCTCGCCCGCGCCAAAGACGGTGTCGCGGTGGCCCAGCAGGAGGACGTGGCCGGGCAGGTTGCGCCCGCCCGCCGCCGGCAGCCGCGCGGTCAGACCGTCGCCCTGGCGCTCGCCCGGGGTGACCTCGACCTCGAGCCCATGGTCGGCGAGAAAACGCGTCAGGACCTCGCCGGCGCGGTTGACGCCGTCGCGGTCGAGCGAGCCGCTGTCGACGTTCACCAGCGCCTCCAGGAGCGTCACCATCTCGCCGCGACGGTCCTCGAGCCAGGCGAGGACGTCCGCTTCGGTGCCGGCAGGCTGCATGCCACGATCTCCTTTCCACACACCGGCAGGTTAGCAGGCCGGCCGCTCCGGTTCGACACGCCTGCTGCGGCGCGAACGCGCGTCGCGGCGCCGCTCGCCGGCCGTCGGAGAGCACGGCGGTGACGGCGCCGGAGCGAGCGCCGTCGGCCCGGCTCGCGCTGACGATGGGCGATCCGGCCGGGATCGGGCCCGAAATCGCCCTCAAGGCGCTGGCGGCGATGCCGCCCGCCGCGCGGCCGCTGGTGATCGGCGATCCGGTGTGGCTCGCCGAGCTCGCCTCGAAGCTGGCGGCGATCCCGCCCGTGCGCGCGGTCACGGCGCCCGACGCCCGGCCGCCCGCCGACACCGTCGACGTGCTGGCGGCGCAGGCTCCGCTCACCGGCGTCCGCAGGGGCGAGGTCAGCGCCGCCGCCGGCCGCGCCGCCTACGCCTGTGTGCGCCGGGCGATCGCGCTCGCCCTCGCCGGGGCGGTCGACGGCGTCGTCACCGCGCCGGTGAACAAGGAGGCGCTCGCCGCCGCCGGCGTGCCGTTTCCCGGCCACACCGAGATGCTGGCCCACCACGCCGGGGTGGACGAGGTCGCGATGATGCTGGCGACGCCGCAGCTGAAGGTGGTGCTGGTCACCATCCACGAGCCGCTCGCCGCCGCGATCGCACGGCTCGACGGTGCGATGCAGCGCCGCGCCATCCGCTTCGCGGCGATGGGCGCGCGCGCCTTCGGCGTCGCCGCGCCCCGCATCGCGGTCGCCGGCCTCAACCCGCACGCCGGCGAGGGCGGGCGCTTCGGCCGCGAGGAGATCGACGTCATCGCCCCGGCGGTGACCGCGGCGCGCGCGGACGGCTTCGACGTCACCGGCCCGCTGCCGGCGGACAGCGTCTTCCGCCTGGCGCGGGCGGGGCGCTTCGACGTCGTCGTGGCGCAGTACCACGACCAGGGGCTGATCCCGATCAAGCTCGGCGGCTTGGCCGACGGCGTCAACGTCACCCTCGGCCTGCCCTTCGTGCGCACCAGCCCCGATCACGGCACCGCCTTCGACATCGCCACCGCCTTCACCGCCGACCCGGCGAGCCTCGCCGCCGCCATCGCCACCGCCGAGCGCCTCGCGGCGCACAAAAATCATTCGACTTTGGTATGAACGCCTTGTAGACTCCGTTCAACATTGGAGGGGTGGCTCTACAGAGCGGTGAAAAGCATGCCCGCGACGTCTCATATCGTCGTTGTCGAAGATGAAGCGGTCACTCGGGGGCTATTGGCGGGTCATTTCGCCAGCGAAGGCTACCGGGTCAGCGAGGCCAGCGACGGCCCGGAACTGCGCGAGGTGCTGTCGTCCGATCAAGCCGATCTCGTGACCTTGGACATCCGGCTGCCGGGCGAGGACGGCATCTCGCTGTTGCGCCAGCTGCGCGACGAACCGCGGCTCGGCATCATGGTGGTGAGCGTGCGCGCCGACGAGGTCGACCGCATTCTCGCCCTCGAACTCGGCGCCGACGACTACCTCACCAAGCCGGTGAACGAGCGTGAGCTGCTCGCCCGCGCGCGCAACATCCTGCGCCGCACCCACGGCGCCAACGAGAACAAGCCGCCGGTGCTGCGCCACCGCGGCTGGACGCTGGATCGCGTCGCCCGCGACGTCCACGCTCCCAGCGGCCATCGCGTCCGGCTCACCCGCGGCGAGTTCGAGCTCTTGACCGCGCTGCTCGAGCGCGCGGACGAGGTCGTGCCGCGGCACGAGCTGCTGGACGAGCTGACCCATCGCGGCGACGTCCCGAGCGAGCGCACGGTCGACGTCCTGATCGGCCGGCTGCGCCGCAAGATCGAGCCCGACCCGCCGCGGCCGCGCTACATCGAGACCGAACACGGCCTGGGCTACGTCTTCCGCGCCCCGGACGACGGCTGAGACACCCCGTCCGCCGCGCCCCG
>CAZCVH010000019.1:6783-16847 GCA_964502115.1 uncultured Geminicoccaceae bacterium | reverse complement strand
GCCGAAGGTGACGAGCCGATCGCGGGCGAAGACGGCGCAGAGGAAGACGGCGCAGAGGCAGAGGAGGGCGGCGACGCGCCGACGGATGCGTCCAGCGCCAAGGCGGTGAACGACGCGGTGGCCTATTTCCGCTCGCTGGCCGAGTTGCGCGGGCGCAACGCCGACTGGGCCGAGCGCGCCGTGCGCGAGGCGGCGAGCCTCTCGGCCTCGGCCGCCCTCGAGGCGAACGTCATCGAGGTCGTAGCCGCGAACCGCGCCGAACTCCTGGCCTTCGCCGACGGCCGCACGGTCGAGCTTTCCGGCGAGCGTGAGGTGACCGTCGCCGTCGCCGACGCCCGCAGCGTCGAGATCGCGACCAACTGGCAAGAGCGCCTCCTGGCCGTCCTCGCCAACCCGAACATCGCCTACATCCTGATGCTGGTCGGCATCTACGGCATCATCTTCGAGCTGGCCAATCCGGGCACGATCGGCTCGGGTGTCGTCGGCGCGATCAGCCTGCTCTTGGGCCTGTTTGCGCTCAATCTGCTGCCGATCGACTACGTCGGCGTCGGGTTGATCCTTCTGGGCGTGGTCTTGATGGTGGGCGAAGCGCTCACGCCGAGCGTCGGCATCCTCGGCATCGGCGGAGTGATCGCGTTCGTCCTCGGTTCGGTCTTGTTGATCGACACCGACGCCCCCGGCTTCGCGCTCTCGCCCTGGGTCATCGGCGGCGTCACCGCCTCCACCGCGGGATTGCTCATCGGTGTGCTCGCCCTCGCCGTCAAGGCGATGCGCGGGCCGGTGGTGAGTGGCGCCGAGGGCCTACAGGGCCAGGTCGGCCGCGTCGTGGCGTGGCAGGGCGAGCGTGGCACCCTCCACGTCGCCGGCGAGAACTGGAGCGCGGTCGGCCCGCGCGATCTGCGCCCGGGGCAAGCCGCCCGTGTCGAACGGCGCGAGGGTCTCACCGTGACCGTCAGCCCGGTCCAGGACCACGAGGAGAACAGCTGATGCTGCCCGTCGACTTCATCCTTTACGCGGTCATCGCGGCCGCGGTCATCTTCGCCGCCGTCTCGATCTTCCGAATCCTGCGCGAGTACGAGCGCGGCGTCATCTTCACGCTCGGGCGCTACACCGGCACCAAGGGCCCCGGCCTGATCATCGTCATCCCGTTCGTCCAGCAGATGGTCCGGGCCGATCTGCGCACGATCGTCCTCGACGTGCCGAGCCAGGACGTCATTTCCAAGGACAACGTCTCGGTGAAGGTCAACGCCGTCCTCTACTACCGGGTCATCGATGCCGAGAAGGCCGTCATCCAGGTGGAGGACTACAACGCCGCCACCAGCCAGCTGGCGCAGACGACGCTGCGCTCGGTGCTCGGCAAGCACGAGCTGGATACGATGCTGGGCGAGCGCGACAGGCTCAACGACGACCTGCAGGGGATCCTCGACGAGAACACCGACATCTGGGGCATCAAGGTCGCCAACGTCGAGATCAAGCACGTCGACATCGACGAGAGCATGGTCCGCGCCATCGCCCGCCAAGCCGAGGCCGAGCGCAACCGGCGGGCTCGGATCATCAACGCCGAGGGCGAACGTCAGGCCGCCGAGGAGCTCGTCCGCGCCGCGAACATCATCGCGCAGGAGCCCGGGGCGATGCAGCTGCGTTACCTGTCGTCGCTCTACGACATCGCCAACGAGAAAAATTCCACCATCGTCTTTCCCTTCCCGATGGACCTGCTCAAGGGCTTCGAGAGCCTGCTGGCGAAGGAGGGTTGATCGGCACGGGCGGTGGCGCGAGTTTCCGCGCGCTCACCCCGTAAAGGACAACGCCCGTGGACATCCGCGTTCTGCCCGGTCTTCCCTACCCGCTCGGGGCGACCTGGGACGGCGCCGGGACGAATTTTTCGCTGTTCTCCGCCCACGCCACCCGCGTCGAGCTGTGCCTGTTCGACGCCCAGGGGCGCGGCGAGCAGCGCGTCGACCTGCCGGAGATGACGCACGAGGTCTGGCACGCCTATCTGCCCGACGTCCGGCCGGGCCAGCTCTACGGCTTCCGGGTCCACGGACCGTACGAGCCCGATGCCGGCCACCGCTTCAACCCCAACAAGCTTCTGATCGACCCCTACGCCAAGGCGCTCGCCGGTAAGCTGACCTGGCACGACGCGCTGTTCGGCTACACCATCGGCCATCGCGACGGCGACCTCTCCTTCGACAAGCGCAACTCCGCCCGCTACGTGCCGAAGAGCGTCGTGATCGACCCGGCCTTCACCTGGGGTCGCGAGCGGCCGGCGCCGCGGCCGTGGCACGAGACCGTCGTCTACGAGATGCACGCCCGCGGCTTCACCATGCGCCATCCCGAGGTGCCCAAGGGCGAGCGCGGCACGATCGGCGCGTTGTCGCGCCCGCCGATCGTCGAGTATCTCACCGATCTCGGTATCACCGCCGTCGAGCTGTTGCCGATCCACGCCTTCGTCCACGACCGGCTGCTCGAGGACAAGGGTCTGCGCAACTACTGGGGCTACAATTCCATCGGCTTCTTCGCGCCGCACCCGGGATATCTCGGTCGCAACGGCGTCTCCGAGCTCAAGACGCTGTCGCAGGTCCTGCACGACCACGACCTCGAACTCATTCTCGATGTCGTCTACAATCACACCGCGGAAGGCAACCACATGGGTCCGACCCTGAGCTTCCGCGGCATCGACAACTGCTCGTATTACTACTTGGTCGACGGGAACGAGCGCTATTACAACGACTTCACCGGAACCGGCAACGCGCTGGAACTGCGGCATCCGGCGGTGCTGCGGATGGTCACCGACAGCCTGCGCTACTGGGTCACCGAGATGCGGGTCGACGGCTTCCGCTTCGACCTCGCCACCACGCTGGCGCGGGTGAACGGCAGCTTCGACCAGCACGCCGGCTTTCTCGACGCCGTCGCCCAGGACCCGATCCTGGCGGACTCCAAGCTGATCGCCGAGCCCTGGGACACCGGCATGGGCGGCTATCAGGTCGGCGCCTTTCCGCCCGGCTGGGCCGAGTGGAACGACAAATACCGCGACTGCATTCGCAAATACTGGAAGGGCGAAGACGGCCAGATCGGCGAGCTCGCCTCCCGTCTCGCCGGCTCGGCGGACATTTACGACCACCGCGGTCGGCGCCCCTGGGCCAGCGTCAACTTCATCACCGCGCACGACGGTTTCACCCTCAACGACCTCGTCAGCTACAACGACAAGCACAACGAGGCCAACGGCGAGGACAACCGCGACGGTCACAGCGACAACCACAGCTGGAACCACGGCGCCGAGGGCCCGACCGACGATCCCGAGATCGACGCCCTGCGCCTGCGCCAGATGAAGAACTTCCTGGCCACCCTGCTGCTGTCGCAAGGGGTGCCGATGCTCGTCGGCGGCGACGAGATGGCCCGTACCCAGGACGGCAACAACAACGCCTACTGCCAGGACAACGAGCTCAGCTGGATCGACTGGGATCTGCTGGCGAGCGAGCGCGGCGGTGACCTCCACGCGTTCACCAAGCGGATGCTGGAGTTGCGCCGGCGGCACTACGTCTTCCACCGCCAACGCTTCTTCGTCGGCCGGATCATCCCGGGCACCGAGGCTCGCGACGTGACCTGGCTGCGCACCGACGGCGAGGAGATGACCGAGGCCGACTGGCAGGTCGGCCACGCCCGCGCCCTCGGCATGCTGCTCTCCGGCGAGGCCGGCGTCATGCATCTGACCGCCCGCGGCGTACCGGAGCCCGACGACACGTTCCTCGTGCTGATGAACGCGGCCGACAGCGCCGTTCCCTTCAGCCTGCCCGCGGCGCACTGGTGGTGCGTCTTCGACAGCACCGCGGCCGACACCGAGCCCTCGGTCGACCCCGAGGAGGACACCGACCTCGGCCGCATCGCCCGCTACGACGTCGGCCCGCGCTCGCTGGTCCTGCTCAGACGCAACGGAGGTGCCGCATGAGCGCGCGCGGTTACCGCTTCGGGCCCGTCGTCGAGGGCAACGGCGTCCGCTTTCGGCTGTGGGCGCCGGCGCTCGCCGAGGTACGCGTCGTGGTGAACCCCGGCGGCGCCGACGAGCGCGTCCACGCCCTGACCGCGGACGCCGACGGCTGGCACGAGGCCCGCGTCGCCGACACCGGCGCCGGCACGCGCTACCTCTTCGACATCGAGGGCCTGCGGGTGCCCGATCCGGCCTCGCGCTTTCAGCCCGAGGACGCGCTCGGCCCGAGCGAGGTCGTCGACACCGCGGCCTTCGCCGAGCGCGCACGCACCTGGCGCGGCCGGCCCTGGGCGGAGACCGTGCTCTACGAGCTCCATGTCGGCACGTTCTCGCCCACGGGCGACTACGCCGGCGTCGCCGCCAGGCTCGACCACCTGGTGGAGACCGGTGTGACCGCCGTCGAGCTGATGCCGCTCGCCGACTTTCCCGGCACCCGCAACTGGGGCTACGACGGCGTGCTGCCGTTCGCGCCGGACGGCGCCTACGGCCGGCCCGAGGACCTGGTGGCGCTGATCGACGCCGCCCACGCCAAAGGGCTGATGGTCTTCCTCGACGTCGTCTACAACCACTTCGGACCGGAGGGGAACTTTCTGGGCGCCTACGCCCCGGCCTTCTTCACCGACGATTGGCACACCCCGTGGGGGCAGGCGATCGACTTCCGCCGCCCCGAGGTCCGGCGCTATTTCGTCGAGAACGCCCTCTTCTGGCTCGAGGCTTACGGCTTCGACGGCCTGCGCCTCGACGCCGTCCACGCCATCGCCGATCCCAGCCGCCCCGACATCCTGACCGAGCTCGCGGCGCTGGTGCGCGCCGAACTCGAGCCCCATCGCCACGTCCATCTCGTCCTCGAGAACGACGCCAACGAGGCCCACCGCCTGGAGCGCGGCGTCACCGGTGCCGTCCACGGCTACGACGCGCAGTGGAACGACGACGTCCACCACGTCGCCCACCACCTGCTCACCGGCGAGCGCGACGGCTACTACGCCGACTTCACCGCCGATGCGGTCGGCAAGCTCGCCCGGGCGCTCGCCGAGGGCTTCATCTACCAGGGCGAGCCCTCGGTCTTCCGCGACGGCGAGCCCCGCGGCGAGCCCAGCGGGCATCTGCCGCCCGCCGCCTTCGTCGGCTTCGTCCAGAACCACGACCAGGTCGGCAACCGCGCCTTCGGCGAGCGGCTGACCACGATCGCCGAGCCGGCCCGCCTGGAGGCGATGCGGGCGGTCGTGCTCTTGGCACCGGCGCCGCCGCTGCTCTTCATGGGCGAGGAATGGGGAGCCACCACGCCCTTTTTGTTCTTCACCGACTTTCACGACGAGCTCGCGGATGCGGTGCGCGAGGGTCGCCGCCGCGAGTTCGAGCGCTTTCCCGCCTTCGCCGACCCCGAGGCGCGCGAGCAGATCCCGGATCCCAACGCCCGCGACACCTTCGAGCGCTCCCGGCTCGACTGGGCGGAGGCGGACAGCGCGGCCGGCCACGCCGCCCTCCTCCGCACCCGCGAGCTGTTGGCCGTGCGCCATCGCGAGATCGTGCCGCTGATCCCGCAGCTCGTCGGCGCGGAGGCGGTGCGCCACGGCGAGCGGGCGTTCGGCGTGCGCTGGCGCGACAAAGCCGCCCCACGGCTGCAGCTGAGCGCCAATCTGGGTGACGACACGGTGACGGTGGGCGCGCCCGGCCGGCTGCTGCACCGCTCGGACGGCGTCGTCGAGGACGCCGGCGAGGCTCGGCTGCCCGCCTGGACGCTCGGCTGGTGGCGGCTGGAGCGCGGGTCTTGAGCGGCGCGCGGCCGCTGCGCTGCACCTACCGCCTACAGCTCTCCGGCGCCTTCGACTTCGCCGCCGCGCGCAGCGTCGTGCCCTATCTCGCCGCCCTCGGCGTCAGCCACCTCTACCTCTCGCCGATCTGGGCCGCCCGGCCGGGCTCGAGCCACGGCTACGACGTCGTCGACCACACCCGCATCAACCCCGAACTCGGCGGTCAGCCCGGCTTCGAGGCCCTGGCCGACGCCGCGCACGCCCACGGCCTCGGGCTGATCCTCGACTACGTCCCCAACCACATGGGTATCGGCTACGACAATCCGTGGTGGTGCGATGTGCTGACCTGGGGCGAGGTCTCGCCCTATGCGGACTATTTCGACATCGACTGGGAGCCGGCGGAGCCGACGCTCACCGGCAAGGTGCTGTTGCCGATCCTGGGCGAGCACTACGGCCGGGTGCTGGAGGACGGCCATCTCCGCCCCGACTTCGAAGGCGGCCGGCTGGTGACGCGCTACTGGGAACACACCGTCCCGCTGCACCCGCGCGATGCCGCCGACGTGCTGGACGCCGCGGTGGCCGACGCCCGCCGGCGCGAGGACACGGCCGCGGCCGACCGACTCGCCGAGTGCGCCCAGCAGAGCCGCCAAGTCGCCCGGCGCCGCGAGCGGGTGTCGCGCCAACGCCGCCGCGCCGACCGCGACCGCGCCGAGGCCATCGCCACCAGCCTCGCCCACGCCCGCGCCGACGCCGGGGTCGAGACCGCGCTGCAGGTGGCGCTCGCGCATTTCACCCCGAAGAGCGAGGCCGACACCGACGGCCGCGCCGCCGACCGGCTGCACCGCCTGTTGGAGCGCCAAGCCTACCGCCTCGCCTTCTGGCGGCTGGCCTCGCAGGAGATCAACTACCGCCGCTTCTTCGACATCAACGACCTCGCCGGGCTGCGGATGGAGGACGCGGGGCTGTTCGACGCCGCGCACACCAAGGTCGTGGAACTCGTCGGCGCCGGCCGTGCCGACGGCGTGCGGCTCGACCACATCGACGGCCTGTTGGACCCGGGGGACTATCTGGTGCGCTTGAACCGCCGGCTCGGGCGCACCGGCGAGGGTGGGGCGAGCATCCACGTCGAGAAGATCCTCGGTCACGACGAACACCTGCGCGCCGACTGGCCGGTGGACGGCACCACCGGCTACGAGGTCATGAACCTCCTGCACGGGCTGCAGATCGCGCCCGACGCGCGGCGGCCGCTGATGGCGGTCTACCGCGATCTCGTGGCCCCGACCGCCGGCTTCACCGCCGAGACCGTGGCCGCGAAGCGGCTGATCATGTCGACCAGCCTCGCCGCCGAGCTCAACGTGTTGGCGGGCGATCTCAACCGTATCGCCAAGCGCTCGCGGCTCACCCGTGACTACGCCCGGCAATCGCTGCGCGACGCCCTCGCCGGCGTGGTGGCGCATTTTCCGGTCTACCGCACCTACGTCACGGAGGACGGTGCCGCCGACGCCGACCGCGTCATCATCCACCGCGCCGTCGCCCGCGCCCGCCGCGCCGCCACCACGCCCGACCTTTCGGTCTACGACTTCGTCGAGGCGGTGCTCACCACCGACGCCGCCGGCGCCCCCTGGCCGGGCGCCCGCGCCGGCGAGATCGTCCGGTTCGCGCGGCGCTTTCAGCAGTATACCGGGCCGGTCACCGCCAAGGCGGTGGAGGACACCGCCTTCTACCGCTGGTTTCCCCTGGTCTCGCTCAACGAGGTCGGCGGCGAGCCCGACCAGTTCGCCACCGCGCCCGCCGACTTCCACGCCGCCAACGCCGCGCGCCTGGCGCAGTGGCCGCGAGCGCTGGTGGCCACCGCCACCCACGACCACAAGCGCGGCGAGGACGTCCGCGCGCGCCTGGCGGTGTTGAGCGAGCGCCCGCAGGACTGGAGCCGGGCGGTGCGGCGCTGGTTCCGTCTCGCCGAGCCGTTGGTGGTGGCGGCCGAAGACGGCCCGGCCCCGTCGGCGGCCGACCGCTGGCTGTTCTTTCAGACGGTGGTCGGGGCGTGGCCCCTGGAGCTGCGCGCCGAGGACGCCCAGGGTCTCGCCGCCTACGCCGCCCGCCTCAAGGGCTACATGGAAAAGGCCATCCGCGAGGCCAAGCGCCGCACCAGCTGGGCGGTCAACGACGCGGACTACGAGGCCGCGGTGCACGACTTCGTCGAGGCCGCGCTCGACCCCGCGCAGTCGCCGCGGTTGATCGAGGAGTTCCGCGCCTTCGTCGACGAGATCGAGGCCGCCGGCGCGGTCAACGGCCTCGCCCAGACCGCGCTCAAGCTCGCCGTCCCGGGTGTCCCCGACATCTACCAGGGCACCGAGGGCTGGGATCTGACCCTGGTGGATCCCGACAACCGTCGCCCGGTCGACTACGCCGCCCGGACCGAGGCCCTGCAGGACGGGGCGTCTGTCGTCGAGCGCTGCGCGACGTGGCGCGACGGTCGCGTCAAGCAGGCGGTCGTCACGCGGCTTTTGGCGGCGCGGCGCGAGGACCCGGAACTCTTCGCCGGCGGCGCCTACGAGCCGGTGGCGGTCGAGGGCGAGGCCGCGGCGCAGGTGGTGGCCTTCACCCGCCGCCTGGACGACCGCGCCGTGATCGTGGCCGTGCCCCGCGCGGCGGCCGACCGCCTCACCGACCCCACCACGCTCGCGCTCGGTTGGGGCGACACGCGACTGGTGCCCGCGCTCGAGGGCGGCACGTTCACCGACGTGCTCCGGGACGCCGCCGCGATACCCGCCGACGGCGCCGTGCCGCTCGCCCGGGTGGCGGCGGCTCCGCCGCTGGCCGTGCTCGGCTGGCGGCGGAGCTGAGCCGCGGCCTCACCAGGTGCCGGTGTTGGGCATCGAGGCCCACGGCTCGGCCACTTCCTTGGCTTCCCCCTTCTGCAACAGTTCGATCGAGATGCCGTCGGGGGAGCGCACGAACGCCATCCGACCGTCGCGCGGCGGGCGGTTGATGGTCACCCCGTTGTCCATCAGATGCTGGCAGAAGCCGTAGATGTCGTCGACCTCGTAGGCCAGATGCCCGAAATTGCGCCCGCCGGTATATTCCTCGGGATCCCAATTGTAAGTCAGCTCGACCGCCGGCGACTTGGTCCGCTCGAACGTGTCGACATCCTCGTCGGCGACCATGAAGACCAGCGTGAAGCGACCCTTCTCGCTGTCGACCCGGCGCAGCTCCTTCATGCCGAACAGCGTGCCGTAGAAATGGATGGACCGATCCAGATCGGAGACCCGGACCATGGTGTGCAGATAGCGCATGGCGTCCTCCCGCGCGGTGCGCCGGCTCAGAATTCCGGCGCGAGGGTGACCTTGAGCCCGTCGAGCTCGTCGGACCACTTCAACTGGCACGACAGGCGCGAGGTTTCCCGGACCTCGTAGGCCTCGTCGAGCATGAGCTCCTCCTCGTCGCCGACCTCGGACAGCTTCTCCGTCCATTCCGGATCGACGTAGACGTGACAGGTGGCGCAAGCGCAGCAGCCGCCGCAGGCGGCTTCGATCGGCAGATCGGCGTCGCGGATGATCTCCATGACCGACCAGCCGGGGCGGCCCTCGAGCTCGTGGACCTGACCCTCGCGATCGGTGACGATGAGCTTGGACATCGCTGAGCGGCTTCTCCGAAGACGTGTGGGGCTGGCGTTAGCTCCGACCGAAGTGGGACGTCAACCGCCGGCCGTCACCCCCGTCCCTCCACCAGCGGCAAGTCCCAGACCGCTTCGAGGCCCGAGCACGGGTCCTCCAGCGCGAGCGAGCCGCCCCGTGTCCACCCGTTCCGCCGCCGCCGCGCCCAGGCCATCAAGCCGCGAGGCCCGCGGCGGCGGACGGCACCTTCGGCGAGAAGGCGCAGCACCGATGCGACTGGACGGCAGGACGGCGGTGATCACGGGCGCGGCGGGCGGCATCGGTCGCGCGATCGCCCGCCTCTTCGCCCGCGAGGGCGCCGACGTCGTCATCGGCGACGTCACCACCAGGCCGAAGGCAGGCGGCGAGCCCACCCACGAGGTCATCACCGAAGCCGGCGGGACCGCGCTTTTCGAGCGCTGCGACGTGGCCGACTTCGGCGAGGTCGAGGCGCTGGTGGCGCTGGCCGTCGCGCGCTTCGGCACGCTCGACGTCATGGTCGACAACGCCGCGCTCACCGGCGCCGGCGCGGCGCTCTTGGAGACCAGCGAGGCGGACTGGGAGCGGGCGATGGCGATCAACGCCAAGGGCGTCTTTTTCGGCTGCAAGTGCGCCGTCGCGCAGATGCGCACGCAGCCCGCGCGCGGCGACGCCCGCGGCCGCATCGTCAAC
>CAZCVH010000019.1:0-6683 GCA_964502115.1 uncultured Geminicoccaceae bacterium | reverse complement strand
CGCGCAGATGCGCACGCAGCCCGCGCGCGGCGACGCCCGCGGCCGCATCGTCAACATCTCCTCGCAGCACGGCATGGTGGCGGCGCCGGGCGATCTCGCCTACGGCGTCGGCAAGGCCGCGGTCGTCTACATGACCCGCCAGATCGCGGTCGACTACGCCGCGGACGGCATCATCTGCAACGCCGTGGCGCCGGGGCGCATCCTCACCGGCAAGCCGCTCGGCGACGACGCCGAGGTCGCCCTCGCCTATTGCAGAAGCCGCACGCCGATGCCGCGGCTCGGCGCCCCCGAAGACGTCGCCCGCGCCGCCCTCTTCCTCGCCAGCGACGAGGCGACCTTCGTCACCGGCCACAACCCGATGGTCGACGGCGGCTGGATGGCCTATCGAGCCGCCGGCGTCGAGACGACACCGCCGGACGGTCAGCAGATGCGCGGGAGCGGCTCGCCGGCGAGCCAGTCGACGACGCGACGGCCGCCGAAGTCGGTGGCGAGTTCCACCAACCCGGCCGGCGCGGTCGCCACCTCGCCGATGACCGCGGCGTCGCGGCCGAGCGGCTGCGCCCGCATCGCTGCGACGAGGGCGTCGGCGCGCGCCGGCGGGCAGAAGGCCAGAAGCTTGCCCTCGTTGGCGACGTTCAACGGATCGAGGCCGAGCAGTTCGCAAGCGCCGCGTACCGGCTCCGCGATCGGCAGTGCCGCCTCGTCGAGGCGGATCGCGAGGCCGGCGGCGGCGGCGATCTCGTTCAACGTCGCGGCGACCCCGCCGCGGGTCGGATCGCGGAGAGCGCGCAGCTCCGGAACCGCCGCCCGCATCGCCGCGGCGAGACCGTGGAGCGCGGCGCTGTCGGAGCGGATCGTGGTCGTGAAGGCGAGTCCGGTACGCTTGGACATCACCGCCACGCCATGGTCGCCGAGCGTGCCGCTGACCACCAGCGCGTCGCCGGCGCGGATGCGGTGCACCCCCAGATCGACACCCGCCGGCACCGCGCCGATGCCGGCGGTGGTGATGAAGACGCCGTCGCCCTTGCCGCGCTCGACCACCTTGGTGTCACCCGCCACCACCGCGACCCCCGCCGCCCGCGCCGCGGCCGCCATCGAGGCGACGAGCGCGTCGAGTTCGGCGAGGGCGAGGCCCTCCTCCAGGATGAAGCCGGCGGTGAGCCACACCGGGCGCGCGCCCCGGCAGGCGAGGTCGTTGACCGTGCCGTGGACGGCGAGCGCGCCGAGGTCGCCGCCGGGAAAGAAGCGGGGAGCGACGACGTAGCCGTCGGTCGCGCAGGCGAGCCGCTCGCCCGGCGCCGCCAGCACGGCGGCGTCCTCGCCGCGGGCGAGTTCGTGGTCGGTGAGGTGGCGCCAAAAGAGCGCCTCGATGAGCCCGTGCATGGCGCGCCCACCGGCACCGTGGGCGAGTTCGACGCGGTCGTCGGGGCCGTAGACGGCGCCTCGGCTCATGCCGCGAGATGGCGGCGGTACGCCCAATAGGCGGCGCAGGCGCCCTCGGCGGAGACCATGCACGCCCCGATCGGGTTCTCGGGCGTGCACACACCGCCGAAGAGCGCGCAGTCGGGCGGCTTGGCGGCGCCGCGCAGGATGTCCGGGCAGCGGCACGCCCGGTTCTCGCGCACCGCCCGCTCGGCGAGATCGTAGCGGCGCTCGGCGTCGAAGGCGGCGACCTCGGCGCGCAGGCCGAGCGCGCTCGCGGGGATCTCGCCGAGCCCGCGCCACTCGAAGGCCGCACGCCGTTCGAACAGCCGGTCGACCAGCGCCTGCGCCCTGGCGTTGCCGCCGGGGGTGACCGCGCGGGTGTACTGGTTCTCCACCTCGGCGCGGCCGGTCTCGAGCTGACGGATCAGCATCAAGATGGACTGCAGGACGTCGAGCGGCTCGAAGCCGGCGATGACCACCGGCACGCCGTGATCGGCCGCGACGAAGCCGTAGGCCGCGGAGCCGATGACGACGCTGACGTGCGACGGGCCGAGCACGCCGTCGATGGCCGGCGCTTGCGGGGTGTCGAGGATCGCCCGCATCGCCGGCGGCGTCAGCACGTGATTGCAGAAGACACTGAAGTTCGAGACGCCGGCATCGATCGCCTCGGCCAGCGCCACCGCCGTCGGCGGCGTCGTCGTCTCGAAGCCGATGGCGAAGAACACGACCTCGCGGTCGGGTTCGGCGCGGGCGACGGCGAGCGCGTCGGCGGCGGAGTAGACCATGCGGACGTCGCCGCCCTCGGCCTTGGCCCGTAACAGCGAGCGGCGGTGCGAGCCGGGCACCCGCAGCATGTCGCCATAGGAGCAGAGCACCACCTCGGGCCGCAGCGCGAGTTCGATCGCCATGTCGACGCGGCTCACCGGCAGTACGCAGACGGGACAGCCCGGGCCGTGCACCATCTCGACGTTCGCCGGCAACAGATCGGCGAGGCCGTGGCGGAAGATGGCGTGGGTGTGCCCGCCGCAGAACTCCATCAGCCGGTAGGTCCGCGCCGGGTCGACCTCGGCGGCGATGCGGTCCCTGAGCGCCCGGGCGAGGCGGCCGTCGCGGAAGTCGTCGACGTACTTCACCGCACCGCCTCGGCCGTCTCCGCCAAATCGCGCAGGAGCGCGAGCGTCGCCTCCGCCTCGCCGACGTCGAGCTTGGCCAGCGCGTAACCGACGTGAACCACGAGATAGTCGCCGAGCGCGACGTCGTCGACGAGGGCGGTCGAGATCTCCTTCTCCACCCCGCCGAGATCGACGACGCAGCGCGCCTCGGCCGAGAGGCGAACGACACGGGCGGGCACGGCGAGGCACACGGCTCAGCCCTCCTCGACCCTGAGCGCGGCGACCCAGGCCTGACCGAGCGCGAGGCCACCGTCGCCGGCCGGCACCGCCCGCGGCGTCAACACCGTGAAGCCGCGGGCCTCCAGGGCCTGGATCAGGCCCTCGCGCAGCACGCGGTTGACCAGGCAGCCGCCGCCGAGGGCGACCGTGCGCCGCCCCATGGCGTGAGCACCCTCGGCGAGCCAGCGGGCGAGCGCGGCGATGAGCGTGCCGTGGAAGAGTTCGGCGCCGTGGGCGGCGCTCTCCGCCTTCAACAAGCGCTCGAACAACGGCCGGAGGTCGAGCTCGCCGCGCGGCGTGATCCTATAGGCGCCGGCGTCCCGCGGCCGCCGCACCAGCGCCTCGAGCCGCATCGCGGCCTCGGCCTCGTAGGCGTTGTGGGTGACGATGCCCAAGAGCGCGGCGGCGGCGTCGAACATGCGGCCGAGGCTGGAGGTGTCGGGGGTGTTGATGCGCCGCGCGATCACGGCGTCGAGCGAGGCGGCGAAAGGTTGGCCCTCGAAGCGCTGCGCGATCTCCTCGCCGCGGCCGAGCAGGTGCAGCACCGCGGCCGCCATCCGCCAGGGCTCGTGCGCGGCGCGGTCGCCGCCGGGTTGCGGCAACGGCGCGAGCCGAGCGACCCGGCGGTAGGCCGGACCGTCGATCTCCATCAGCTCGCCGCCCCAGATCGTGCCGTCGGGACCGAAGCCGACACCGTCGAGCGCGAGCCCGACGAGCGGGCCGCTGTGGCCGTGCTCGGCGGCGACCGCGGCGAGATGGGCGTGATGGTGCTGGACCGCGAACGCCGGCAGACCCAGCGCCTTGGCGGTGCGGGTGGAGTGGAAGTCGGGGTGGAGGTCGTGCGCCACGGCCTCCGGCACGACGTCGATCAGGGCCTCGAGATGGCCGCGGGCCTCGTCGTGGAAACGCCGCGCCGCGGCGGTGTCGAGATCGCCGATGTGCGGCGAGAGCACGGCGTCGTCGCCGCGCGTGACGCAGATGGTCGTCTTCAAAAAGCCGCCGAGCGCCAACACCGACGGGACCGGCCGCGCCAATCGCACCGGCGCCGGCACCCAGCCGCGGGCGCGGCGCACGAACACCGTGCCGGCACGGTCCGCCTGAACCACACTGTCGTCGGCGCGGGCCACGATCGGGCGGTCGTGGCCGACGACGAGATCGGCGATGTCGCCGAGCTTGCTGCGCGCCTCGTCGTCGGCGGTGATCAGCGGCTCGCCCGAGGGGTTGGCGCTGGTCATGACCCAGACGACCTCGGGCGGCTCGGCGAGCCAGGCCGTGCCGGCGGGCCGACCCGCCGCCTCGTGGAAGAGCAGATAGTGCAGCGGCGTCGCCGGCAGCATGACGCCGACGGTGGCGAGCCCCGGCGCCACCGCCTCGGCGAGCCCGGCGTCGGCGCGCCGCGGCAGCAGCACGATCGGCCGCTCGGGCGCGCCCAAGAGCTCGGCCGCGGCGTCGTCGACCTCGGCGATCCGTCGCGCCGCCTCGAGGCTCGCCACCATGACGGCGAACGGCTTGGCCTCGCGCCCCTTGCGGCGGCGCAGACGCGCGACGGCGTCGCCGTCGCGGGCGTCGCAGGCGAGCTGGTAGCCGCCGGCGCCCTTGACCGCGACGACCGCACCGGCGCGGAGCCGGGCGACGATGGTCTCGACCGCGTCGGTCAGCTGCGGCCCGCAGGTGGGACAGGCCACGGCCTGGGCGTGGAAGCGCCGGTCGGCGGGATCCTCGTACGCCGAAGCACAGTCCCCGCAAGGCGGAAACGCCGCCAGCGCAGTGCGCGCCCGGTCGTAGGGCAGCCCCTCGGCGATGGTGTAGCGCGGCCCGCAATGGGTGCAGTTCAAGAACGGGTAGCGCCAGTGCCGATCGGCGGGATCGAACAGCTCGCCCAGGCAGGCGTGGCACGGCGCGGTGTCGGGACCGATGCGGGTGGCGGCGACGCCGTCGCCGCTCGGCGCGATGTGGAAGCCGCGCTCGAAGCGACGCGAGATCGGCTTGGTCTCGACCGCGTCGACGCGCGCGAGCGGCGGCGCGAACCGCCGCACCTCGTCGGCGAAGAGCCCGACGGTGGCGCCTTCGACCTCGATCAGCACCCCCTCGGCGTCGTTCATGACCCAGCCCGCGAGACCGTGGCGGCGGGCCAGGGTGTAGACGAACGGCCGAAAGCCGACGCCCTGGACGAGGCCGCGCACCCGCAGCCGCGAGCGGCTGATGACGGTATCGGTGGCGCGGAGCTCGTCCATCGGCTCAAGCCGCCGCGTGCAGACGCGCGCGGACGCGCGCGAGCCAGTCGAGCCAGGCGCCCAAGCCGTCGCCGGTGGTGGCGCTCACCGCGAGCACGCCGACCTCGGGGTTGAGCCGCCGCGCCGCGGCGGTGAAGCGCTCGAGGTCGAAGGCGACATGGGCCCGCAGGTCGCACTTGTTCACCAGGACGAGATCGGCGGCGGCGAAGATGTCGGGGTATTTGAGCGGCTTGTCGTCGCCGTCGGTGACGGAGGCCACGACCACCTTGGCGGCCTCGCCGAGATCGAAGCCGGCGGGGCACACCAGGTTGCCGACATTCTCGATGAAGAGGATGCCGTCGGCCGGCGCGATGCCGTCGTCCAGAGCGCGGTCGACCATCGCGGCGTCGAGGTGGCAGGCCTTGCCGGTGGTGACCTGCCGCGCCGGCACGCCGGTGGCGCGGATGCGCGCGGCGTCCAAGTCGGTGGCTTGATCGCCTTCGACGACCGCCGTCGGCACGCGCCCGGCGAGCGCGGTGATCGTCGCGACCAGAAGGGTCGTCTTGCCGGCGCCGGGACCGGCGAGGAGGTTCAGCGCCAACGTCCGCGCGGCGGCGAAGCGCTCGCGGTTGCGGGCGGCGACGGCGTCGTTGGCGGCGAAAAGGTCGCGCTCGAGCGCGATGACGCGGCCGCGTTCGTGATCTTCGGTTCGGCCGCCACCGCCAGCCTCGTGCGAAGAGCAGCCGCAGGTCCCGCACATCAGGTGACTTCCAGTTCCCTGATCTTGATGTCCTCGCCGCCAGTGACCACGAGGTGACCGCCGCCGCACTTCGGACAAAAGTCGCCCCGCCCGTGAACCGCGACGTCCGCGCCGCAGCCGAGACAATGCGCCGCGCCCTCCACACGCTCGATGTCGAGCGCGGCGCCGGCGGCGAGCGTGCCCCTGGAGGCGACCGCGAAGGCGAAGGCGAGGGCGTCGGGATCGACGTGGCCGATGGCGCCGATGGCGAGCTTCACCCGGAGCACGCGCGCGAAGGCGTGACGCTCGGCCTCCGCGGCGAGTTGGGCGAGCAGGGCGCGGGCCAGCGACAGCTCGTGCACGACGCCTCCGGGAAACGACGGTGAGATCAGCCTATAGCGCATCCCACTCGGGCGGACCCACCCGCACACCCCGCCCGGCCGCCCACCAGCATGATGCCCTGGGTGGCCGGGCGGGGTGTGCGGGTGGCTCGGGTCCACGCCGACGGGACGCGCGCCAGCACGCTACCGCGCGCCCGGTGGCGGTCACCGTTGGCGCCGGTGGCGTTCGACCTCGGCGCGGTTGCCCCCGGTGCTCGTGCGGCACCAGCGCCGGCCCGCCCCGCGGCCGTGGTCGAAGTAGAGCCCGGTGCAGCGCCCGGCCTCACGGGTCGACGCCCCTTCGACCTTGATGTCGACCGTTCGGCCCGATGCGGGGTCGGGCCGGTGCGTTACACTGGCGGTGATGACGCAGGACCAGAGCCCGAGCTCCACCGCGGCAACGGACGAGGCACGCTTCACCATCCGCCACCGCGCGGTGCCGGGGCGGTTGCGCGTCGCGGTCGCCGGGCTGAAGCGGCGGCCGGCCCGAGCGGCCGCCCTGGTGCGGCGGCTGCACGCCGAGCAGGGCGACCTG